>JBQNBR010000052.1:0-14426 GCA_052169815.1 Treponema sp. | reverse complement strand
ACCGCTCAAAATAAACACTCTCCTTTTTTTGGGGCATTTTATTTTACAACTTACCGAAAAGGGTAAAAATTGATTTCCCTGATTGCCATCTATCACTTCATTCGATATACTATAAAAATTTGATATTGAAAAGGCCAACAAAAAAAACATCTATATCATGGCAAATGGGGAGGTTTTACATGCAAGAAGAAAAAAAATGCTTTTCTATCCGCAAAAAGCTGCTTATCATTTTTGGCGCATTACTTACAATAACGGCAATAATACAAGGTATATTATCACAATATACTGCCCAACAAATACTTACTAAACGGGTACATGCCCACCTTACTGATAAAGTTACTGATATTGCGCTTCTTATAAATAGTGAAATCAGAACAGACTTTGAACTATTAAGCGGGCTTATGTATATGCCCGAAATAAACGATCAGTCTATTTCGTATACTGATAAAACGCGAGCAGTGCAAACAAAAATTGACCATACCGATGGTCTCACTCTTTTTAACATGTGTGATATGAATGGAAATTGCTACTATGCTGACGGTAAAGTTATCTCAGTAAAAGATACAAACTGGTTTCAACAGGCATCACAAGGCAAGCCATTTATTACTGAACCGCAAATTTCACCAGTAACAAATAAGCTAGAAGTCATTTTCGCGGTGCCTCTTCTTGCTACCGGTGGAAAAATTATAGGGATACTTGCCGCAGGTCTATCAGGGACAACACTCTGTGAAACAGTGTCAGAAATTATCATAGGTCAAACGGGAAATTGCTATATTTTAGGTTTAGACGGAGTAACTATTGCAGATAAAAATACTAATATAGTAGCGGCACAGAACAATGCAATAACTATGGCAAAAACCGATAAGTCATTACAATCCATTGCTGATTTTCAAAAACGAGCTCTTTCTGCAAATTCCACAGGGATTGGCTATTATACTTATCAAGGGAACAGGAAGATTGCTGCTTATGCAAAAATGAAAAATACTAATTGGACTGTTATCATTACCGCGCCTGTTGAAGAATTCATGGGGGAAATATCTAAATTACGTAACTCAAGTTTTACCATAGGGCTCATTATGCTCGGCATAACATTGATTATAACATTTTTAATTGCAAAAAAAACGATTGTTCCCTTGCAAACAGCAGTCAATGCGCTCAAAGACATTTCACAAGGAGAGGGCGATTTAACTGTACAGCTTCCGCTTATCGGCAATGATGAGGTAACACAACTTTCCAACTATTTTAACAAAACAATAGAAAAAATACGGTTATCAATACAATCGATTGATAAAAATACTAATAGTATGCAATTGATTGGCGATGAGCTTGCTCAAAACATGACAGACACTGCCCAAGCAGTTCACAAAATAACTGAAAATATTGATGGCGTAATGAATCAGGCATTAACACAAACCTCCAGTGTTGCTCAAACAGCCGAAACAGTTGAAAACATCATTAAAATAATCAAGCAGCTTAATACCAGTATTGAAAGTCAAGCATCAAGTGTTTCTGTTTCTTCTTCGGCAATAGAAGAAATGGTTGCCAATATTGCATCCATTACAAACACGCTCGAACAAACAGACGGCGTTATCAAAACACTTGCCAATGCAACAGCAGATGGCAGGGACATTATTGTTAATACCAGCAGCGTCGCCCAAAAAATTGCCGAAGAATCCGGTAGCCTACTAGAAGCTTCAAGTGTTATTCAACATATTGCAAGCCAAACTAACTTGCTTGCGATGAACGCTGCTATTGAAGCTGCTCATGCAGGAGAAGCCGGTAAAGGCTTTGCTGTCGTTGCTGATGAAATCCGCAAATTAGCAGAGGAATCGAGCGGGCAGGGAAAAGCTATCACTACAACCCTAAAAGCCTTAAGCGGAGAAATAGAAACGCTTTCAACTTCTTCCAAAATTGCAGGAGAAAAATTCAATGTTATTTTTACTCTTTCGGATCAAGTAAAAAATATGAGTACTCGGTTAACGGAAGCTATGCGAGAACAAGAAAACGGCAGCAGGGAGGTATTAGGCGCCATTAGAACTATTAGCGAAGTAACCACCGAAGTAGAACAGGGTTCCGACGATATGCTAAAAGGAGGCGAGGGCGTTGCGACAGAAATGCAAAATCTCGACAACTTAACTAATATTATTGCCTCTAGCATGAAAGAGATGTCCTCAGCTGTTACACAAATTAATAATGCAATGCAAAGAGTAAAAGAAATCACTCAAAAAAATAAATATAATATTAAAAACTTAGCGAAAGAAGTTTCAAAATTTAAAACATAATAAATCTTAGGGAGTAATGATTAATCTGCCCCTTAATCAAAACTCCCGTCAATTAGGAGCGTTTAAGAATGAATATTCCAATTGGATTTATCGGCTGTGGAAATATGGCCGCTGCAATGATTGGCGGCATTATAAAATCAGAACTTATCAAGCCATCTCATATTTACACGAGTAATACCTCTTATGAAAAGCTACACAACATACATGAGCAATATGGTATAAATATTACTCAAGACAATAAACTAGTTGCACAAAAAGCAGATATTATCGTGCTCGCTGTTAAACCTCATAAATACGAATACCTTATGCAAGAACTACATACCGTTTATGCCGACAATAAAATATATGTTTCTATTGCTCCAGGGAAAACATTAGCATTCTTAGAAGAAGGACTAGGCACTCACGCAAAAATTGTACGAACTATGCCGAATACTCCTGCATTGGTAGGAGCAGGAATCACAGCAATATGTCCTAATAAAAACGTAACCAATGATGATTTAACCACAGTAATAAGTATTCTAAATACATTTGGTAAAACAGAGCAAATAGAAGAAGCTTTGTTTGATGCCATCGTTGCAGTTTCTGGTTCCTCACCGGCGTATATTTTTATGCTTATCGAAGCCATGTCTGATGCAGGAGTTATGCAGGGACTACCACGCAAACAAGCCTATTTATTTGCTGCACAAGCTGTATTAGGAAGTGCAAAAATGGTATTAGACACAGCGAAGCACCCTGCGGAATTGAAAGATATGGTATGTTCTCCAGGAGGGACCACTATCGAAGCGGTCGCAGTATTAGAAAAACAGGGATTCAGAGCTGCAGTCATCGATGCAATGACTGCATGTGCACAAAAATCAAAACAGATATAATTATATTTTAATAGTGTGACAAAAGGGACGTTACGGCACTCGTACAATATTCGGTAACGATTGCGGCCGTATAAATTGAATAAACTTAAAAGGATGAATATTTACCGCATTAATATACCAACCACTAATTTCATTTAAATCTATAATATTTATAGCTGGTATATGAGCAAGTGGAATAATAATTCGATTGTCTAACAATAGTTGCTCTGCCTTGCCTAAGGTACGCAAACGCTTTTTTCTATCTCTTTCAGAAGAAGCCTCTGCGATTATTTTTTCATAATCATTATTCTTCCATCCTGTATGATTAAGACTTGAATCTGATCTAAATAACTCAAGAAAAGCAAGCGGATCAGCAAAATCAGCAATCCAAGAAACCACACCAATGTGATATTCGTTTTTTTTAACTGCAGTATAATATTCAGAAAATGGCAAAAAATCAACTTCAACGGTTAAAGATAATTGTTCCCATGCCTCTTTCAATATACAAGCTTGTTCTGCATAGTACGTTCCTTGCGGTAAACAAATTTTAACAGGAGGCACCCCTGAAACAGCGGCTTTTTTTAATAATTCTTTTGCTTTTTGTATATCGTAGATAGTGCTGGTATCTATCTGCGGATAATCAGCTAAAGGGAAAATCAGCGTTTTTGCAGGAATTAAATAATCTTTTTTCAAAAGATCGTAATTGATAGCGAAAAGCAAAGCTTCACGGAAGACAGCATTATCAAAAGGAGGAATATCAAGTTTAAAATAAAAAAACTCTGTGGCAAACATGGGCGTAATACGAATAGTATGCGTTGCTGCAATTAATTTTAAATTCACATTACTACTGAGCCAATGCACATTTCCTGCATTAAATGCTTCTGCTAACGCGTCAGGTTTTTCATCAAATAATAACGAAATAGAAGGAAGTATAACAGAATCTTTATCCCAATAATGACCATTCTTATCAAGCAGCAATGTATTATGTGTAAAACTTTTAATTTTAAAAGGTCCACTTGAAATAGGATGAAAAGCCGTATCAGGACTATTAAAATAATTAACATGAGCAAATTGGGCTACTGTTTTTAATTGCGATGGATGCACCGCAGAAAAAGCATGATGACACAAAATATTCGCAAAATGCTCAGCAGCGTGTATCAGTGTTATTTCCAGTATCCGGTCGGATTTCGCTATTATACCAATACGATTATGATCCGCATTTTTTCCGTTCCTATAATCTTGTGCACCTTTCACACAATCAAGCAAAGAAGCATAGGGTAAGTCTAAAGCAGGATCAAGCAAATTAATAAAAGAATCTCGAAAAGTATGCGCTGTAATGCTATCACCATTCTCAAAAACAATATCGTCACGTAGAGTAAATGTCCACACTAACCCATCAGCAGAAACATGCCAGTCTTTCGCTAAACCTGGCAACGGCTCTAGGGTATATGGATCATATACGCATAAGCCCTCATAAAGTCCCGTAAGTATCTGCGCTTCATCTGCATTATAAGCAGCATGCGGATGTAGATTGGGTATACCCGATGAAATAGATACAATAAATTCTTTTTGATAAAAATCATTGCTTTTATTTTCAGCAAGAATTTCAAAAGCAAAAAGAAAGCAAAGACTTATTATAATTATTTTTTTCCACATATTTATACACCTAAACGCTGCATTTGTGCATTCTCTTCCATAGCCGCCGTATATTCAGCTTTATATTGATTTGCTTTAATAATTGAATTTCTTATCGTTGTTAATTCAATTTTTATACCTTTAACTTTTGAACGCAATAATAAATCAACCGTTCTATAATATTCATCAAGTCCGGTTAACGTTTTAATGTATCCATTAGATAAAGTAATATACTTAGATAATAATTCCGTTAACTGCTCATTTTGCATACTATCAAGTTTTTGCTGTACTACTGCATTTTTTCCTGAAAGATTTTTAAATATACGTATTTTTTGTAGTAAATCTTGCTCAAACTCCTCCATTACAACTACTTCTTTTTTTTGCACATTGGTAATTGTATCTTTGACAATAATAGGAATCTCATGTTTTTTTTCTGCAATATTAAGAGATTCTTTTAATGCAGCAATAAATTTTGAAAAAATAGTAGTATGTGATTTATAGAGCACATCTTGATTAAACTTAATTTTTCCCAAACACATTTCAAATTGTCCTGCCGTTGTTCCTATCACTTTCAAACCATTGAACAACATAGGACGTACGTCTTTAGGCTCATTAGTTTTTTTTGCCTTTTCTACCGTTTTAGTAAAAAAAGCTAATACAGACTTTTGTAAGTATTCTGAATCGGAGCTATAATCCTCTTTTAAAACTTCTAATACTAGATCATTATAAAAAGGGAGTTTCTCATTTCTACTTGAAAATTCTTTTTTGAGTATTTTAATAATTTTCGCAGGACTATTAATATCAGCTTGTGTAATAGATATATCATCCGGCATAGCATTACGTACCTGTACCTTATATTCTTCACGTTGCGTACGTATTAGCACGTTTAAGGCCATATGTATTTCGTTATCTAACTTTGCTAAACTAGGAAGCAATGAATCCCTCAATATACCGACTGAAAGAGTATTCGATGCCGATTGTAAGGATTTACTGATTTCTACTAATGCACGAGTATTTGCATTAGCGGCAGAATCATGCAAAACAACCCACTGAAATGTTTTATTCAATGCAATCATAGAAGAAACGCGGCGAGGCGTTAAAAATCCATAATTAAATTGATATGAATTGATTAAAAATTCAAGCATCGTTTGATATTGTGCTAAACGAGAACCAATTACGGTTGCCCGCTCCCCTTCTGCAAACGCTTCAGTACTCGGTACTTTAATTTCTGTCATGCGGCTATCATATTTATATGGGTCGTCGTATATTAAACCTTTTTTCAAAAGGTTTTCCCGCAATATTTTAACAACACTTATGAATGAAATATAATTTTGTTGTAATTGCGGCAAAATATTTTTATCTAATTCTTCACGTTTTACCGCAATTCCTTTTACTAATTCTGCAGCGAAATCCCTAGAGTTCATGTTTTCACCATCGGCATCTTTTTAAAAAAATTTATATTAGTTATTTTGCTCATACAAAATAAACAATCTAATCACCGGTATATTCTCTTTTCATCACCAATAGTAGTACTAGCCCCATGTCCTGGATATACTATCGTTTCCGCAGGCAGCGTAAGGAATAGCTTCCGTAATGATTGATGAATCATCATTTCATTGCCACCGAGTAAGTCAGTTCTCCCGTACGATCGGAAAAAAAGAGTATCTCCGCTAAAGAGTATATTATCTTCCTCCCTCCACAAACAAACAGACCCTTCTGTATGGCCAGGGGTATGGAGTATAGAAAACCCATTAATACGTTCATTTTCACTTAAATATCCAGTCGGTTCCGGTAAATCTTTCTTTAATTCATCCACAAGATATTCCGCATGAAGTTGAGCAAAGCTTTTTCGATGCATCATTTTCGAACCATCCCCCAAATAAAAGGTATCTGCCTTATGTATCCATAAGGCATAATCAGGGAATTGTTCTATTAAAAAAGGAATCCCTGCCGTATGATCAAAATGTCCATGAGTGAGCATAATTTCAATACGATCTATATATAATGCTTTTAAATCCTGCACTAAGGAACTACTTTGACCTCCCGGATCAATAACAATTGCAGTAGGGGATTCGTCCGAAATAAGCCAGGTATTCGTGCCAAGTAATCCTGTTTCATATTTTCTTACTCTATATTTCATATATCATGACAAATATAGACTATTATTTATTTCATGTAAAGAAAGTAAAAAAACAAAAATGTATTTTCTGCCTTTTACACTCTATCGAGATTCCGATATACTATAAGGAGGGAGTGTATATATGGTACCAAAAATAGGAATAAAACTTGCTGATGGATCTTTTTTACCAATTATGGACGAAACTGCCAACGCATCTGAAATGCTTGAATTGACCACCGTACATGACAATCAGCCGTACGTCCAAATTAATTTATTTAAGCAAGACAATGAACTATCAGAACCTCATTATATCGGTTCACTAATTATTGAACATATTCAACCCCAAAAAGCAGGTGAACCAACTTTAGAACTCCATCTCATGCTTGATGATGTAAAACAGCTTTCTGCAAAAGTTATTGATGTAGATTCCGGATCAACCCAAACATTGCAAGTATCACTTGGTACCTTTAATGAAAATATATTTGACGATGCAGATTTCAGCTTAAATGTGGGAAACTCACTCGAACAAGATGCTGATGATACACTTAGCATCGATTCATCATTCTCTAACACGGCCCTTGATTTAGATAATTCGAACTATGATGATAAAAGCCACCGCAAAATTCCTCTATGGCTCATTATTTTACTTCTTCTACTTGGTATTGGCACATTTATTATAGTAGGAATGTTATTTATGAAAAAAAAATCGGGTACCGCACAAACAATAAATACTGAGCATATAACCACAAACAAAGAATCCGGCACAACTCCCCAAAAGTCGAACACAGAAACATCAAATACCCAAACTACACAAACGAATACACCGACTTCATCTGTACAACGGTCACCTACTCAAAAGCAAAATACACAAATGCCAATTAACCAACCATCAGCTGCTGAAACGTCAACTTCACAAACAGCCACCAAAGAAACACTACAGACAGAACATCCAACTCCAAATACCGCAAACTCTTCAAATGATATGAAAACAAATTCCACTGCTGCTGAGCGAGCAAAAAAAGAATTACCTCCGGATACTACCGTAACGGAACCTCCTACCCCTAACAAATCTATAAACGATACCATGACCGATAATACGAATGCTGTAGATACTTCTAAAATCAATAGTACCAACATCACTAAGCCCAACCTACCGCAAGCAGTACGGTATAAGCTACGTTGGGGTGATACGCTTTGGGACATATCAGAAACCTATTACCAGAACCCGTGGCTCTATAAAGAGATTGCTAAGCATAATAAATTAACGAATCCGGATGTTGTTATTTCAGGGACCTATATTGAAATTCCCCCAAAATAAGATTTATATTTTATTGTTACTTTGCAGTATTTCGCTCTATTCGTGTGCTGCAAAAAATACAAATAAGCTACTCACCGATTTAAAAGAGAAGAAATACGATTTTTTTCTCCAAACTAGTTCTGCTACATATCGTACAGTACAGAAAATGGGTGAGGGAAGCATGTACTATATTGGATTACACTTAAAACAAGCTGGATATATAGAAACTGCCTGTTTGTATTTTTTGAATGGTATCAAGGTATATGGAGAACCTTTTAAAAATCTCTGTCGATTAGCGCTGTATGATATTGCACCATCAGCAGAATGCCTTAATTGTATTACAGAACGCTTACAGGAACTCTCGATAAGTAATACTGCAGAGAATAATAATGAAACGCATCTTCTTAATCAGTTAACATTACAGCACCTTATACTTCTTCAACAATATGAAAAATTAAATCAAGACTATAAAACTTGGTATCAGACGGTTTCATTAACGCCTCAGATCGTTAACTCTTTAAAAAAACTGAGTAACGAACTTCCTGATTTTGTACGACTTATGATTGAAATCCGCATTGCAGTATTTGAAAAAAACTATGTATTTGCATGGAAAAAAATACAAGAGGCTTTTTCTTTAAAATACACGTGTACAGATATAGCCTTTCCTTCACTGTTATCAGATATAGGGAAAGCAGGACTCTATGGAGCAGGCGATAGGCAGGCTGGAAAATTTTTTGAAACCCTTATGGAAACAAGTCTCAATTCAAAATACCAAGCTAAAGGATCACATGAGCAAATTCAACTTATTTGTTTTTATGCCGCTTTTTACGCTGCACGTATATACGCACGTATAGGGAAACCATTGTTAGAAAAAGCAATCACCTTATTTGTAAAAGCGACGGAGTATGCCCCCTCTGATGCTGATTTTGATGCAGCTTTATGGTATTACCTTAATACTTTAAAAAAAATTAGTTTTTCTCGTTATGAAACAGCTCTTATTACAACGGCTCCGTTATGGAAGAAGCCTCAATGGTATGGAGATTTAATTCAAGATTTAAAATTATTATTCTTAAGTAATAAAAATTGGAATAATATGAATAGTTTATATAAAATAATTCAAAAAACTGATTTACCTACACATCGTATCAGTGTTGCTTATATTTTAGCACGATCAGGTTTTTTTTCGCATAATAACGCCCAAACAATACTGCAAGAAATTAGTAATACACCATCAAGTCCATTATATTACCGTATTCTTGCTACATATCATCTACGTAAGAAAATATCATTAAAAATATATCCAGTTAAAACTAAAAAACAAGAACCGGCTATTTCACCAACTAATGTACATGTGCTTCTTGATGGACTCATTCATTTTGGTTTATTACCAATGCTATATAAACACGCTACACAATTTTCTACGGCGCTCAATGTTGAAAAAATTTTTCATATCGCTCAAATACTAGCTGATAACGGCTTGTATGACGATTCGATAAGGATGATGACATTAATACAAAATACAGATCCCCTAAAGAAGGAACAGTTATATCTTTTGTACCCACGACCATGGTTGCCTATCATAAAAAAATACGCTGAAGAATATAGACTCCCTGAATATTTCGTGTATGCCTTAATACGAAGTGAAAGTCTTTTTAACACTAAAGCTATTTCGCAAGCCGGAGCTGTTGGGCTTATGCAGCTCATGCCAAGCACCGCTGCTGATATTGCAAAAAACCTAAAAATAACAAATTATGATTTAACAGATCCGGTACTCAATATCCGCTTTGGCGTTCACTATATTGCAGAAATGATCCGCCGGTCTCATAATCAAATTTTACCCGCGTGTTTCGCATATAATGCCGGTATCTCTCGAGTACGAATATGGCAAAAAGAAAACAAAAACCTCTCTTCCAATGACCTATTTTTAGAAAGCGTTGCATATGGAGAAACCCGAGAATATGGAAAGCAAATTTTTATAACAGCATTATTATATGCATATCTTTATTATGAAAAACACCCCGAAGATATTATAAAAGAATTTTTTCCGCATTTTTAATAAGATATCTTAACTTATTATCATTGTATTTATACATGATAATAACTTTAATATAAGGAAAATATATGACCATTTCACAAGCGATTTTGTTTGGAACTATTCAAGGGCTTACCGAATTTCTTCCAATCTCAAGTTCAGGGCATTTAGCTGTTGCAGAATATTTTTTAGGCCACCACAATATACCTATTATTTTTGATATATCATTACATCTTGCAACTCTTGTGGCAGTATGTATTGTTTTTTATAAGACAATCAAGCGCCTTACATGCACTTTATGGCGATTTATCATCGGAAAACATACTAGGACTGATAGAGATGACCTTAACCTCGTCCTCTCACTTTTAATATCAACTATCACTACCGGTATTATTGGATTTATTTTGAGGGGAGTTGTGCAAGCTAAAAATATTCCTATTATTTCCATTTGTTTTATCATTACCGGGATATTGCTCATAAGTGCAAAATATATACAACCTAAAAAACTCATTAAAACCCCGAACTTCTTACATGCGCTGATTATCGGTATCATGCAAGGCATAGCGGTCCTCCCAGGTATTTCCCGTTCCGGCACCACTATATCGATAGCACTTACACTTGGACTACACCGGGATAAAGCTGGTGAATATTCATTTTTACTATCTATCCCCGTAATAATAGCTGCATTCATCTTCGAGCTCAAATCTGCCGATACAAAGATGAGTACTACTATCGAAATGCTACCACTTTTAGCAGGGATAATATCAGCTTTTATTATCGGTTTATTTGCCCTTCTTTTCTTTATGAAACTTATAAAAAAAGGAAGACTGAGTATATTTGCCTACTATCTTATCCCTGTAGGCTCTATATTATTCGCAGCAGTACATTGGTTGCATTTTTAAACGCGCCATTCTATAAAGGGACAGCGTATGTTGACACGATTCAGTGGGTTGAAATATCACAACCTATAAAAATATATATTAAACATAATCCTCGCCGTTAAAATTGTAGGAGATAAGCTATATGAAAACTAAATTAAATATTTTTAAAATTTTGACTTTTGTGTTAAGTATAGTATTTTTCTGCATAGGTGTTATTCTTTTTATAGCTCTTTTTTTAGCATTAACTCCTGAACAGTCACAAAGTCGCTTTTTTTTCATTGGATATACTATTTTTTCTACTTATCATTTTTCAGCTTTTTTAATACCGCTCCTTTTTTTATATGCTTCGGTGTTATTAATCATTCCTGTATGGTCGCATGAATTAAGTCTAACGCTCTTTGGTATGCCCTTCTATTTTATCACAGCTGTCTTAGCAGAGCAGCTTATTTACATGTTATTACCTATTGTTTCTCTACCGTTACTAAAACATTTTATAATAATTTCAATTATTCTTTCAGCGCTCCTTTTTATTTGTTTTGAAATTTTTCTAATGATCATGCTATCGGAAAAAATACCTATTCATATCACTTTCAAAGAGATATCTTCCGAAGATATTATTGCCGATTCATATATTGAAGACACCACTCCTGAACCAGAAAATACTACGATCCAAGGAGAATCTCGTATAGTCGAAGAATCTATCAACAACAATTTTGATATTTCTGAACCTAAAACTGAAAGTGCTGAAATATCCGCCGACTCTAAAGAAAATCAAATAACTGATTCTATCGTTGCAAATATTGATGAAGAAATAGAAAGCACCGAAGCACGCTCCCCTACAACTACAAACAACAATACTAACGACAGCATTGATATGCAAAACACGCTATCCGATAATGAGAAAATTGATATGGATATATCTGACAGGTCTGATGAATCTACTGAAGCTATTAAAGACCTTGAAATCATTCCTGAAAGCTACACCATAAAAGATATCACCATTGAAGAAGCACTATCTACCGTTAAACATGATATAATCGATATCAATGATAGAGACGTCGATTCAGAGCAAACTATAGGAGAAGAAAATTGCGATCTCACTACCCCAGCCATGCATACTTCTCTTGAAAGAACAGAAAATACAGAAACACAAGCAGAAACCGCTATTCTGGATGAAACTACAGAGACACTACCAATTTTTGACCCATCTGACCCTAATAATTTATTCAATAACTTAGCAGAAATCACTGCTAGCATTGAACGAATAAAGCAAAATGACGCCAATACAGCTCTTGCAATAGAAACGGCAAGTATTCCAGAAAATACCAGCGAAAATAATCACAGCGAACCTCTTTTACCCAATACTGATGACAGTTTGCAGCCTACTATATCTCATGTAATTCCTAAAATAGATAAAGACGAATCAGAAGAATCAACACAAAAAATTGCAGATATTCCCGCTGAACTACCCTCCACAGAAGCACCCAATAGCGAAAGTAATGGCAACGTCGCTAGTACAATTGAAAAAACCACGCCTCTTATTGACTCCCTTGTTGTTATTGAACAGCTGCACCAGCCTGTTTCCTCCCATTCAGAAAAAAAAGGATACAATACGGCCGCAACAGTTCAATTAACCGATAAGCAAGATACTCTAACAAATAAACTACCTAAAATCGCTGATGCCGCCCTCAGTACTGCAAATATCTCAAAAATCGCTGAAAATACCGTAACCCAATTACCTCCCGTTATGCCGAAAAAAAAATATTTAATTCCTTTCGATCTCCTTACGAACTATCCGGATGGGGAATATTGGATTGTGGACGATGCTACCCGCAGAGCAGCCATGATGTTAAAATCTACCTTTAGCGAATTCAAAATAGATGTTTCCATTACAGGCATACGAAAAGGCCCCGTAGTTACTATGTTTGAAGTATTGCCGTCTCCCGGTATTAAACTATCCAAAATCACTAATCTACAAGACAACATTGCATTAAGACTTGCTGCTTCTAGTGTCCGTATTGTTGCTCCTATTCCCGGTAAGCATGCAGTAGGTATAGAAGTCCCTAATAAGAAACGTTCTATCGTAAGTTTCCGCGAATTGATAGAAACTGATATACCTGAATCACAGAAAATGGCGATTCCGGTAGTATTAGGAAAAGACGTTACCGGCAACCCTCAGCTGCTCGATTTAGCCCAAACACCGCATCTATTAATTGCCGGTGCAACAGGGTCTGGTAAATCAGTATGTGTTAATTCAATTATTCTGTCCATTCTCTACAACCGCCGTCCCGATGAAGTAAAGCTTATCCTTGTTGATCCAAAGATCGTTGAGCTCAAGCTCTATAACGATATCTCTCATTTACTAGCTCCCGTTATTACAGAGCCAAAACGTGCGTTTCAAGCTCTCCAGTACTGTTTATGCGAAATGGAACGCCGGTACGCACTTCTTGACAATATAGGAGTACGTGACATCAAAACATTTAATAAAAAAATTAAAGTTGAGAAATTAGCGACTGAAGCACTCCCGTATATCGTTATTATCATCGATGAATTTGCAGATCTTATGGCCTGTTCAGGAAAAGAACTTGAAGCAACAGTTGCACGACTCTGTGCCATGAGCCGCGCAGTAGGAATTCATTTAGTGCTAGCAACTCAAAGGCCCTCTATCGATGTGATTACCGGATTGATAAAAGCAAACATTCCAAGCCGCATCGCTTTCATGGTTGCATCAAAAACAGATAGCCGTATTATTTTAGACGAAATGGGTGCAGAAAAATTATTAGGAAAAGGCGATATGCTCTTTGTGAGTGCTACACAGCCGTTTCCAGCACGAATGCAGGGTGCTTTTGTTTCAGAGCAAGAAGTTGAGAAAGTGGTTGCTTGTGTAAAAGAATATAGCGAACCTGAATATATCGATGATGAAATATTTGTCGATGATGATGATGATGTCTATGACACCGCTACTTTCTCTGATATGAACGATCCTCTTTATGATCAAGCACTAGAAATTGTTACTTTCGCTGGTAAAGCCTCCGCCTCTTATGTACAGCGTAAATTAAAAATAGGATACAACCGCGCTGCACGGCTTATCGAAGAAATGGAGGCACGCGGTATTGTCGGCCCTGCAAATGGCTCAAAGCCTCGTGAAATTTTGCATCATCCATAGGTTATCAGGGATTTCGCATTATAAAGACTGTAAGATACCATCAAGGCTGTCAATAGTTTTCTAAAATTTTCCTAAATTAATTTTTTTTATATAAAAAGAAACACCACCCATCGCCCCTGCATACAAGCAGGAGCGGCAGTGATTTGTTAAAATGCTGGTTTTGCCA
>JBQNBR010000051.1:0-15206 GCA_052169815.1 Treponema sp. | reverse complement strand
CAATGCAGCAGTTTCCAAAGTTCACACTTTGTTCAACTGTTGCATTTTAAGGTGCTATTTGTGCGATTTAGAACTCGTCAACCTGTTCGACAACGCAGTTATCGAACAGGTCTATTATACATAAGCTATGTATGAAATTCAAGAGGTAATTTTGCTGGTAGAAGGGGATTTCCTTCTGTATCACCTTGATTGACAGGTGGTATTCAATACGTTATATTGTGTCGAAAGTTATATGAGGCTAAATTTCTCAGGAGTATGGATGTGCGGAAGATTGCAGTGTATGGAAAAGGCGGCATCGGAAAGTCAACTACGGTTTCAAATCTGTCGGCTGCGTTGAGCAAAAAGGGGTATAAGATTATGCAAATCGGCTGCGACCCTAAAGCCGATTCGACTCGTAATCTGGTAGGTGGGAAAAAGATTCCAACTGTATTAGATCTCCTCAAGGAACGAAAAAACATCAGGCTTGACGACATTGTGTTTAAAGGTTTTAACGGCGTATTGTGCGTGGAATCCGGTGGGCCAACTCCAGGCATTGGTTGTGCGGGGCGTGGCATTATTACGGCGTTTGATACGCTTGAGGATTTGGGGGCTTACGAAATGTACAAGCCCGATATTATTTTGTACGATGTTTTGGGCGACGTTGTCTGTGGCGGTTTTGCGATGCCCATACGCGAAGGCTATGCACGTGATGTACTTATTGTGACGTCAGGTGAAATGATGTCTCTTTATGCGGCGGATACTATTTTGCGTGCAATACAGAATTTTTCAAACAGGGGATATGCCACGTGTGCAGGGCTTATTTTAAATAAACGTAATATAGAAGACGAAGATGATATTGTACAGCGTGCGGCTAAGGAAATGAATACGGTTATTTTAAAAACAATGCCGCGGAGCCCTACCGTTCAGGATGCGGAAAAACTGGGAAAAACCGTTGCCGAATCCTTTCCCGATTCGCCTATGGGAAAAGCATACGACGATTTAAGCGACATTGTGTTGAAGGTGACTGAAGATGTGTTGTAATCATTTTGAAAACACGCTGCACTATACTTCGCCTGCAACGGGCGGCTGGGGACTGGTCAGAATTTGCATGCAGCTTCCTGAATCGCATCAGCTTTTTGTGTGTCCGGCCGCATGCGGACGCCATGGCGCTTTGGGTGCGTACCAGCAGCATGTAAAAGAGCGGTTATCATATTTGTATGTAGACCAAAGTGACATTGTCAACGGCTACGACGATTTAATTGTGCAAGCCTGCGGTGAATTGCTTGAAGCTTTGGACACAAAGCCAAAGGTTCTTATGATTGTTGTAAGTTGCATAGACGATCTTTTGGGCACAAACCATCAAGCAATTATCGATGAATTGGAAAGCGTACACCCTGACGTCCGGTTTTTGTTTGCGCATATGAATCCGATTTCATTGGATAGCAAACGTCCACCGGCAATAACTGCGCTCAATGCAATGTACAGCTTGCTCGAATACAATCCGCAAAAACTCAATACCGTCAATTTGGTTGGCTGCTTTGCGGACCTCGAAAAAACCTGTGAATTGTATCCATTTTTTAAAAGCATTGGAATCGAGCGAGTCATCCACATCAGCGAAATGAAAAGCTTCGATGATTATAAAAAAATGGAACAAAGCAAGGTGAACCTTTTGATTTCACCGGCGGGAAAACTCGCCTGCGAAAATCTAAAAAGAAAAGCGCACATTCCGTATATTCAGGCATTTGTTACGTATGATATGGCAGAAATCGAAAATCACTATAAAAGCATTGCGAGCTTTTTCGGTGTTACAGAAATTCCGTTTGACTTTACCCCGTACAAAGAAAAAGCGCTGCAAGCAGTAAAAGAAGCAAAAGACAAAATCGGTTCAATGCCGGTTATCGTTGATGATTCATGTACAAAAACACCGTTCGCATTAAGTAAGGTTTTGCTGAACTTTGGTTTTAACGTTGTGCGTATTTTCGCCGAACAGTGCATCGCTTTGGACCAACAAGCGTACGCTGACGTGACTGCTGCATATCCTGATATTGAAATACTCCAGCCCCAGCATCCGGATATTTTAAAGTTCGATAAGCGCATGCCGGAAAGTTTAGCACTCGGGTTTCAATCAGGCTATATTTCCGCTTCGAACTATGTAGTGAATTGGGTAAACGATGACGGCCTTTTTGGCTACGATGGGGTTCGCCGGCTTATGGAAATGATGGAAAGCGCTCTTGAGGAGAAGGCTGATTTGGAACGCATGATAAAGGAATACGGGCTGGTAATATGAAAAATTTGAGTATTTGGCTTCCTCCCTTTTCGCCTGATTATTCAGGAGCGGCTTCTGTTATGTTCGATTTTAATGCCCTCACCGTAATGCACGATGCGGCCGGTTGCACGGGTAATTACACTGGCTACGATGAGCCGCGCTGGTATAATTCGGAACGCACTATTTTTTGTTCCGGCTTGCGCGAAATAGACGCTGTTTTGGGCAACGACAAGGTTTTAGCTGACAAGGTGATCGCCGCGGCAAAAAGCCTTAACCCAGCACTGCTTTCACTTATAGGAACACCCGTTCCTATGCTTATTGGCACCGATTTAAAAGGCCTTGCCAAAGAATTGGAAGCCGAATCGGAACTCCCCGCAATCGGGATTGAAACAACGGGAACTGCGTATTACGACAAGGGTATTTTCTTGGCGTGGAAAGAACTAATCGATAAATTTACCGACTTTGCCGGTAAGGGCACGGAAAGCCAAAGCGGCATCTGTATGGGTAAAATCGACGACGAAAAAGCAGGTGCTTGTTCATTGGAAAGGCGTGTAAACATAATCGGGGCAAATCCTATAGATTTTGTACGCATTGAAAATATCGAAAGCTTAAAAACCCTTTTAGCCAACGCAGGCTTTATGCTTAATTTTTGCACAATGGAAAAGTTGACGGTGCAAAACGTAAAAATGCTGAGCTGTGCGCAGGCAAACATCGCCGTATCGCAAGCTGGCCTTTTAATTGCCGACTATATATATAAAAAAAGCGGTATGCCTTATATTGCCGGTTATCCGATTGGTGAGCAGGAATGTCCACTGTTTATACAAAAGCTTGAAGACGTTTGCAGCCAGGGGAAAAATTGTGTTTGGGGGATCGATGTTGCCAAAGATACTGATGAACAAACGTCCGTGCTTTGTCTCGGCGAACAGATTTTTTACAATTCGCTGCGGCGCGCCCTGAAAGATTACTGTGGCATAAAAAACATATGCGTCGGCGCAATATTCGGCTTGCGCAAAGAATCAGCGCAGCATACCGATATAGCTTTGTGTGACGAATCGGAAATAAAAGCGTACATAAATAAGGGACAATGTAAAGCGATTATAGGAGACCCGTTTTTTAAAAAGCTTTTAAAAAAGAGCGAGCATACGGTTTTTATCGAAGTGCCGCATTTTGGCGTTTCGAGTAAATTCCATAGAAAAGACGCACCGTATTTTATGGGGAAAGAGGGAAATGAGCTTTTGCAAACAATAGGCGAAAAACTTGGCCGGGCGGTGTTGCAAAATTCGCCTGATCCGATATACAACAGTACGAATTTATAAGAAATATGAGGAGTATTATTATGAGAAAATCGATTATAATCGCGGTAATCGCCGCAGTTCTTTGTTTGAGCATGTCTTGTAAGCCGAAACAAACTGCAAAAGCTGAGCTGGCTTTTAGGACGGTCGTCGACCATAACGGCGAAACCGCTGAAATCCCGAATAAAATAAACAAAATCGTTATCCATCAGCTTTTGCCATTGCCTTCGGTACTGTGCGTATTTGATGGTTCAGCAGATCGCCTGGTAGGTATCCCTCCTGCGTCCATGACCGCAGCGCGCGGTTCTTTGCTCGAAAAAACTTTTCCACGCATAACGACTCTTTCGACCGAATTCACAAACGGAAAAGATTTGAACATTGAAGCCCTGCTGAACCTGGAACCGGACGTTGTGTTCCACGGTGCGGGCCCCGAAGTCAGTAAGCAATTGCGTGAAGCGGGTATCCGTGCAGTGGGGTTCAGTGCACGCAAATTTAACTACGATTGTATTGTGACGTTTGAAAAATGGATTGAACTTTTGGGACAAACGCTCGACAAAGAAGACA
Organism: Treponema sp.; assembly: GCA_052169815.1. Classification (GTDB taxonomy): domain Bacteria; phylum Spirochaetota; class Spirochaetia; order Treponematales; family Treponemataceae; genus Treponema. Next base: position 11,105 of record JBQNBR010000051.1, on the reverse strand, counting down.
AAGCAGCCGGTATCGGCGAATATGGCCGCCAAGTATACAATGACATTCAATCGCGTGTGGCAAACATTGAAGAAAAAGACAGACCCCGTGCACTGATTTTATTCAACTACAACGACAGCACCCTTACCGTTTCAGGTAGCAACTTTTTCGGCCAATACTGGCTTACTTCCACGGGCGCAGTTAACGTCGCTCAGGAGTTAAGCGGTATCGCTCCGGTAAATATGGAACAGATTATGCAATGGGATCCCGATATCATTTATATTACGAACTTCAGTCCGCGCTTGCCCGAAGACTTAATCGAAAACAAGGTTCCGGGGCATGATTGGAGCCAAATAAAGGCAGTAAAAAATAAACAAGTATATAAGGCCCCGTTAGGCATGTATCGCTGGTTTCCACCTGCATCGGAAGTTCCCCTTATGCTGTTATGGCTTGCAAAACACAACCAGCCGGAAGTTTTTAAGGATTTGGATATGAATGTAGAAACCAAAAAATTCTACCAGAAATTTTATCAGCTGGACATCAGCGATGAAGATATCCGTACGATTTACAATCCTTCAAGGGAAGCCGGCAAATACAAATGACAAACGAACACCGAAAATTTTGTTTCGGATTATTACTATTAATCATTCTTTTTATAATAACGGCTTTGCTGTGCATAAATATCGGCCGATATCATGTGCCCTTGCCAAAAATGATTTCAGTGCTCGTTAACTCCCGTGACAGTATGATAAGCGATCCGAAGCTCTATTCGGTTGTGTTTAAAATCAGACTACCGCGCATACTGCTTGCTGCCTTTGTCGGAGCGGGCCTGTCGATCGCGGGTGCATCTTTTCAAGCGCTTTTTTCAAATCCGCTGGCTACTCCCGATACTTTGGGAGTGGCTTCCGGTGCGTCGTTTGGTGCGGTTGTAGCCCTGCTCTTTTCAATGAATGCTTTGTTTGTGCAACTATTCGCATTGATTATGGGAATAGCCGCACTGTTTTTAACCTATGCGATAGGCACTGCAAAGGGTAAAAGCAGCATTATTATGATTATTTTGGCCGGTATGGCTGTTTCTTCACTGTTTCAGGCGGCTGTTTCCTTGGCGAAATATCTTGCCGATACCGAAGAAATATTGCCGGCAATCACCTTTTGGCTTATGGGAAGCATGGCCAGTGCAAAATACGGTACGCTCACCATTGGGCTGCCTTTTATCACCGTTGGTATGATTTTGCTGTGGAGCGTACGCTGGCGTTTAAATATGCTAAGCTTCAGCGAAGACGAAGCGCGTTCTTTGGGGGTAAACGTACAAGCCGTACGGCTGATTACGATGTTTGCAGCGACGCTTATTACAGCTTCGGCAGTTTCCATGTGCGGACAAGTTGGCTGGGTTGGCTTATTGGTACCGCATATTGCGCGAATGTTGTTCGGCAACAATAACAGCTATGTTGTTCCTGCGAGTATTGGTCTGGGTGCCATATTGATGATTTTAATTGACACCACTGCAAGAAGCCTTATCAGCTCTGAAATTCCGGTTTCGATTTTAACGGCTGCTTTGGGTGCTCCCCTGTTTATCTTTCTCTTAAAAAAGACGGGAGGAATACGAACATGATTCTTGAAGTTGAACATGGATATTTTTCATACGATACTAAATGCAATGTCCTAGACGATATCAGCTTTACGCTGAATCAGGGTGAAGTATTGTCCGTCCTCGGTCCAAACGGAGTTGGGAAAACGACGCTTTTAAAATGCACCATGGGACTACTCAAATGGAACAAGGGCAGAACTTTGCTTGACGGGAAAGACATAAGAGAATATTCCGTTAAGGATTTTTGGAGCAATATTGCATACGTTCCGCAGGCAAAACAATCGACTTTTTCGTACAATGCCTTGGAAATGGTCACGTTCGGCCGTTCGGCCCATTTGGGATTTTTCCGCCAGCCGACGGAAGAAGATCAAGAAAAAGCGCTTTTCTGTATGGAAGAAATTGGCATCGCTTTTTTGCAAAACAAGTTGTGCAACGAAATGAGCGGCGGCGAACTGCAAATGGTACTGATAGCGCGTGCGCTTGCAGCCGAACCGAACATATTGATTTTGGATGAACCTGAATCGAACTTGGACTTTAAAAATCAGTTGACCGTTTTGGATACGATACGAAATTTGTCACGGACAAAAAATATAAGTGTTATCGTTAATACGCATTATCCTGACCATGCGTTGCAAATTTCTGACAGTGCAGTTATTTTAAAACAAAATGGCGAATGTTTATATGGAAAGAGCCGCTCGACTATCAGCGAAGGCAACCTTATCGATGCCTTTAATGTACAAGTGCGTTTGTGTGACGTGAACATAGAACAATCGGTATATACGTGCGTTATTCCGGTTGCTGTGCTGCATGAAGCGGCTGTTTGACAAAACGGAAAACAGCTTTGCAATGGATCGATAGAGCAATTGCACTGAAAGCGCTCGATGAAGGTTCTGCTATCACCGTGTTGGGTTTCTCTTGAAAGATCAACGGCGTATGTAGGAATTATAGCGGCGACGGGTGCGCCATCGAAGACGTAAAAGAAGCGCTCTGCCGCATTAAATAGGGAGGGGCTCCTTCAAGAAAACAGTGTTCTTCTTCCAGCTCTATCAATACGTCTTCGAGCGGAAGAATCCACGGCGGAGGAGGCCGGAGTTTTTAAATACACTTTTATGACCTGTACCGATACCTTTATACACTGGCTTGACCAATTCATGAATTTTGAAAAAAAGCCGGATAAAAACCTCTTTTCACTTGATACTATGCGCCGCTATGCCGCTTATTTTGCACAGCCGCAGTGTACCTATAAGACTATCCATAGCGCTGGCTCCAAAGGTAAAGGCTCTACCAGCATTATGATGGCGTCGTTATTACACGCATTGGGCTATAAAACTGGTTTGTATACTTCACCGCATGTGAATGACTTTAGAGAGCGCATCACAGAATGCGGACGTTTTTTTGCTGATGGGGTATATGAGCGCGCGTATGCTGCGGTGCAAAAAGGGGTATCAGCACTTGTTACCGACGAGGCGGCGCAAAAGCCAACGTGGTTTGAGCTCGTAACGCTGACCGCTTTTGTGCTTTTTAATCAAGAAAAGCTTGATTGGGCAGTGTTTGAAACCGGCATGGGCGGAAGGCTTGATGCGACTAATGTGCTGCGGCCAGAAGCCTGCCTTTTAACGAGGATTGAATTGGAACATTGCGCGTATCTTGGAGATACCATTCCAAAAATTGCAGCGGAAAAAGCCGGTATTATCAAACGCGGGGTACCGGTGTTTTGTGCAGCACAGCAGCCTGGGGCCCTCGCTGTTTTTACGCAAAAAGCCGCAGATACCGATTCTCCTTTTTTTTATGTACCTGATGCCTTAAAAAGTATGCATACTGCCGTTTCGGCAAAAGGACTCGATCTTGTGCTTGAGTTTTCACAAAGTCATGCAATCGGCGCTCTTTTTTCCCGCCCTATTCATACGGTTTTGCCCTTTTTTACGCTGGTACAGGCTGAAAATGCGCTGCTTGCGGTTTGTGCCTTTAAGTATCTTTATCCTGAAGCTCCAGAATCGCTTATCGAAGCGGCTTTGCAAAAGGCATGGCTGCCTGCTCGCTTTCAAGTTATCCGTTTTGATCCCCTCATTGTTTTTGACGGAGCTCATACGCTGAGCAGTATTCAAAATGCGGTGGATACGTTCTTTCAGCTCACCTGTGCGCAAGCGGTGTTGGTTTTTGCCTGTGCAGCGGATAAAGACCCCGGTGCGTTCGCGCCAGTTTTTTTAGGCAAAGTGTCCGATATCATGCTGACTATTCCGGGTGATTTTAAAAAAGGAGATCTGCCGCGTGTGCATGAGGCTTTTACAGCGGCTTTCAAGCAGGAAAAGGACGTTTTGATTACCGCCAGTGAAGATTTTTCAGCAGTACTTACCGGTGCTTTTCAAAAAAGCATACGCGAGAAGCGTCCGCTGCTCGTTATCGGTTCATTTTATCTGGCGGCGGAAGCGCAACGGATATATATGCACAGCGGTTTTCAGGAAGCGGAAAGGTGAGTGCAATGGCGTACAGCTGCAGCGGTATGCGGCTATCGGCATCATCTATGCCATACAGCGGATCGCCTGCAATGGGTAGGCCGATAGCCGCAAGGTGTGTGCGTACTTGATGCCGGTAGCCTCGCGTAAGGCGGCAGCGGATAGTAGAGATAGCAGGCTGGTATTCCTCGATGACGGTAGTGTAAAGCCGCCCTTCTTTTGTGTAATGGCGGGAAGACGGGAAAACGGGAGCAGTCTTTTTCGCTTTCGGCCCGTAGTTTCTGTATTGGCTGGTGATGACGTTCGGTACGGTGTACCGGGCGCTGTGGTGCGGCTGCTTGGGCGGCGGACGAACAAAGGCATAGTAGGTTTTGGTGATGGTATCGCTATTTTGCGCTGTTTGAAAAAAATCATAGCTGTGCTGGTTTTTTGCAAAGAGAACCAGCCCCCTTGTATCGGTGTCAAGGCGGTGCAGTAGCCCTGCTTCGATTGCTTTTTTGCCGTATACGCATGCTGCCGGCTCCGGCTGCATGCGTAAAAACCACTGCACTAAGGTGCCATCCTCGTGTGCACGGAGTGGCGCAGTTGGTATGCGGGGCGGTTTGTACACAACGGCCCAGTGTTCCGTTTCGTAGATACTGCACGGAGCGGTTCGGGTGTAATCAAAGGCTGCAAGTCTGATGTGGTGGATGTTCATAGCGGCTGAGGCGCGCTTGCTTCTTTTATGTCGCGTATAGCTTGTTTAAAGCGGCACGGCAGCGGAGCGGTAAAGGCTGTTTTTGCTTCTGTTGGGCTTTGATGCGGCAAACGGATGCGCAGCTTATAGGCATGCAGCATCAGGCCGTATACTTTGTGAGCGATTGTGTGGCTTCCGTAAAGTGGGTCCCCTGCAACAGGACAGCCGATAAAACGGGCATGGACTCTGATTTGATGCGTTCTGCCGGTATCGATCTTAAAGAGCACCAGTGCGTATGCGCCGTATGTTTTTATTACTTTGTAACGGGAACGGGCATATTTGCCTTTGGAAAGGTCGCTTGAGGCTTTAAAACGGGTTTTACTCCGCGGATCGCGGAATATCGACGTGCAAATGACGCCTGTGCTGGTTTTGGGAATGCCATGCAAAAGCGCTACGTAATATTTATCTATGAGATGCCGCTTAAAGCTTTGTTGTAAAAAATCTTGCGTACTTGTATTTCGGGCAGTGATGAGAAGGCCTGAGGTGTCTTTATCGAGGCGGTGTACGATGCCCATGCGGATACAGGATGCAAAATTATTATGCTGATCCGATTCGCGCAGTAGCGTGGCGAATGCATCGTGAATGGGGGACTGATACAGGCGGTAGTAGCTCAATGCTTGTACGAGTGTCCCGGTCCAATTGCCTGCACCGGGGTGCGTTACCATGCCGGCGCGCTTATTGATCACAATCACCTGTTCATTTTCAAACACGATGGAAAGCGGAATGGCTTCCGGAATAAGAGCGGTAGGGATGGGATTGTTCCATACCGCATCAATACGGTCTCCTCGCTGTATGCGGGCGGAACATTTTGCCTGCTTGCCGTTGATACATACGCTTTGCAGGCCTGCTTTGAATTTGGAGCGGTTCATGTTGGGTATCATCTGCGCGCAAAAAGAATCAACGCGCATGTGCGGCGTATCGGGGGGCACAGTAAACTGAAAGCGTTCTATCATTATTCGTTTGTCTTTTGAGGCAGCGCTGTTTCTGCTTTTTCAGGGCTCTCATTCGTGTTTGCATCGTTTTGAGGTTCGGAAACCGGTGTAAATTGAATGGGGTCTTCGGTAGTCAGGTTTTCCCGTTCAAGCCGCTTGAGCTCAGCAGATCGTTTAATGGCGCGGTACGTGATATCTATGATGCCGACGGTGATAGAAAGGCCGACTGCCGTTAAAAATACGCCGAGCTGCTCGTTTTCTGTTAAGGGTTCTGCTCCTTGGTCTTGTTTAAACGGCCACGGATAATAGCGCGGATCGCGTGGGTTCTGGGCATACCGGATAATATCATATCCCCAAAATGATATCATGGTAATAAAGGGGAGGGCACCGAGCGAAAGAATTTCAAATCGGCGCAGTTCCCGCTGCCAAAGCGGAAATTCTTCCTTAGTATACGGTTCTGGGGTATGGTCGTCCTTTTTTTCATCAGTTTCTGCAGCAAGCGGAAGTGTGGTGAATATCAGTACGAAAAAAACAATGCAGGTGGTATAATAATTTTTTTTACTCATAGTTCGCTTAGTATATCTGATAATCGAATAAAATCATAGACGGTAAGGGTTTCCGCTCGTACGGTAGCTGCGAGTTCCGCTTTTGTAAGGATATCCTCCACGGGGACATCCTGCTTACCGGATGCGTTCAACCATGCCGCTAAGTTGTTTTTGATGGTTTTACGGCGCGCACTAAAAAGAGCTCGAACAACCGATAAAAAAATACGGTTATTTTTTGCCGATAAGGGCCGCTCTTGTTTTTGTAAGAGCAGTGCCCGTGATTCTACACGCGGTTTAGGCCAAAATGCTGTAGGAGCGATGTCTCGAATAGGTTTGATGGTATAGTATCGCTGGCAGAGGACAGAAAAAGATGAATAATCGGCGGAGCCTGCGGGAGCGCTCATGCGCATGCCTACTTCTTTTTGTACAGTAACCACCATTCTGTCAAACAAGCATTCGGCTTCGATACAATCAGCAATGATTTTCGCTGCGATGTTGTACGGAAGATTGCCAAAGAACGCTGATGGCTTACGGCGTTGGTATGCAGTGCCCCACGTTTTTAGGACATCTCCTTCAATTAAGGTAAAATTAGCGTAATCGTTAAAATATTCGTGTAACAGGCGGATAAATCCGTGGTCTATTTCAAAGGCGGTAACATCGGCACCTGTTTTTAGCAACAGATTGGTTATGGCGCCTAAACCGGCTCCTACCTCCCATACACAGTCGTCGGGACAGAGGGCGAGGACCTGTACGAGTTCGTTGCGGATATGTGGATTAATTAAAAAATTCTGGCCGAATTTTTTTTGCATACTAAAACCCTGCTGCGCTAGTAGAGCGGACAGATCTGAAGGAGCGTTGTAATCAGGAAGGAGTTTATTCACAGTGATGGTTCACCTTTTCGTTTTGCATATGCGTATGTTTTTAAAGTGCCCTTATCGAGCGTCTGCAGTGGTGCCAGCATAGGTGCAATCAACAACGAGGTCTTTGTTTCTGGCTTTTACCTTAAGCGTTAAAGAGCAGGCACTTTCGCTAAAAGTACCATCTAAAAAAGCATCGTAAGTTACAAAAAGAACGGTATAAACACCTTGCACTGCATGTATTTCATGGGTACCGTCTGGATGGAGGTGTATGTCTTGTGGTTTGATGGTGTGCTTAAACGAAGCTGAAAAAGGCATGGTGCCGAGTTTAAAACTTGGTGATTCAATAGTAATAACTCCCTCTGTATTCTTGGTGAACATGAGTGGCAGGTGGTTTTCGGTTTTTTGCCCGTTAATTTCGGCGTATACCGGTTTAGGCACCCCGCTTGACCGGGCAGCAACGGCGGTGGTGTATTGCCAGCTATACGCTTGTGCAAAGCAATATACTGCTGAAGCCACGAGATAACCTGCGATACACAGGCGTTTTAAATACTGGGAATGGAGAAACTGGTTTGCAACAGAGGTATACATGAGAGGAGTATAGCAGCTTTCTCTACCTTTTGCAAATAGGGCTGGAGCTGAAATAAATGAGAAGTCAGTGTGTGGAACAACCTGACAGCCAATGACACCGTAGTTATAACACCGGTTAGTAAAGGAGCAATGAGCGTATGTGTAGTATTTTAAATAGCATACTTTTTTTAAATATTGCTAATGCAAAAGCCTTGCGCATACGTGAGCTTCCTATTGCATAAATTTATCGATATATGATATACATCCGTTAAAGCAATTAAATTTCATCCGGCAAAGGAGCTTGACAAAAATGAATGATGTACATACCCTATCTTCTCCGCCGAAAAGTATTTTGGTCTTTGACCTACTGACAAATTTGGTTTGGATTTTATCCGATGTTGTAACAAACCGGATGATTGGTAGTTCAGGCAATGTTATAAAAGTCGCTACCAGTACTACTTTTATCGTTACTATGATAATAGTAGTAGTAAGCCCCGTTATAAAGCAAAAACTGCTCTTTCCGGCGATTATACACTGGCGGGATGACCCTGAACAAGCACAAAAAAATATTGTATTATACGAAAAGCTTTTGATGATTATTCCTCTTTTAATAGGCACGATTTGTCCTGCGCTTGCAAGCTGGGAAACAGGACTTGTTGCACAGCCCAATATCTTTTTTTCTTTGATATGTGTTGCAACGGGAAATCTACTTATTATCGGGTCATTTTTCGGTGCCGTTACCATACGAAAACTCGAACGCTGGACAACTTTTGTGCCCGTTCATGAAGATCATCTCGGTTATTCCATGACCATGAGAATTGCTTTAACCAGTTTTTTTGGCATAGTGGGAACGGCACTCTTATCGATCGCTCCTTTTGTTAGGATACAAACACCGGATATAAAAACGCTGTTTGTACCGGCAGTATTGCCGCTCTTTTCGTTCGGTGCATTTTTTTCAATTTTAAATTTGAGACAAATTACCAAAGCAACGGAAAGAAGAATTAACGCATTACAGCATCGCTTTGAAAATTTAGCTGAAGGCAATTACCGCCTTGAAAGCATTCCTTTGGATTCGCGTGATCAAACGGCATTGCTTTTGGTAGACTTTAACACTTTTTTGAATTTTAATAGAACGTTTTTAAAAGATTTACAGACAGTTGTAAAAGTTTCGGGCGAAGCATCGGGGGCACTGTCGGTAAATATGAAAGAGACCGCCGAAGCGGTAAAAAATATCAGCGATAATATCGAATCTATTAATGTACAAGTGAAAAACCAAGCCGACGGTGTAACGACTACGCAATCAACACTCGGTGATCTTTCAAATAGCCTTGGATTGCTCGGTAAAAATATTGAAAGCCAGTCAACAGCAGTGACTCATTCTGTTTCAACCATAGAGCAAATGAATGCTAATATTAAGTCGGTGGGCTCCATATCGTCTGAAACGGTTAATGCTGTTACCGATTTAAATGGTGCGGCGAAAGAAGGCCAAAAAGCGATAGTCACGGCGGGAGAAATCGTTCAAATTATCAATGAAAGCTCTGAAGGCCTCTTGGATGCTTCGGCAGTCATTCAGAATATTGCAAGTCAAACAAATCTTTTGGCAATGAATGCCGCAATCGAAGCCGCTCACGCAGGCGAATCGGGTAAGGGGTTCGCCGTTGTTGCAGATGAAATACGTAAATTGGCCGAAGAATCAAGTGCGCAGGGAAAAAATATCACAACGGTTTTAAAAACCTTAAAAGTAAAAATTGAAGAGTTAAGCTTGGCGGAACACACGGTAGAATCGCAGTTTTCAAATATTATGAATCTGCTACAGTCGGTGCATAGCCGAAGCAGCGAAATTATGAATGCTATGACAGAACAAAGCTCCGGCAGTATGCAAATGCTCGAAGCAATTCGGGATATAAATGCCATAACCGAGCAAGTTAAATCTGGCTCTGTTGAAATGATAACGGGAAATACGGCGATACATACCGAAACCAAAAAACTGGCAGTAATTTCTCGAAAAATAACCGATAACATGAAAATAATAGATGACAATATCGGTAAGATTACTGCTTCCATTGCAAGCATCAGAGCATCGAGCGAACATGAGCAGAAGGCAGTTTCGGCGGTAGTAAATCATTTAGCCCAATTAACACTATAAGGCGGTACGTACGGCTGGTTTACAGAGGCCAGAACTATATCCGGTAACCGTAGACTATGCAGCAGTATGTATTTACAGACAGCATAGTGGAAAAGAGCGTGCGCTTAAGTTTGCAGAACACCTTTTCAGCCTGACAGTAAGTCTTAATCAACAACCTCGACGCAGATAGCTGCCCTTGAGCCCTCTTTGCCTGTTTTGCAAAAAGCTCAAGGGCCACCTCATGGTGTGTAGTTTGTTTTTTTAATTACGACTTGATGTAACCAATGTAAACTTTTACATTAGTGAGATCGTCACCTGAAAAGTCGCTGTATGTAATGTCTGTTATGTACCCAGTTGCATTCACACCAGGGGTATCCCCTTTAAATAAGGCATATTTACCTGCTTTAGTACCTAGTTCTCCAGCATCTTTGATAATGGCCATGATCTTCTCAGCAAGTGGCTTAAATACTTCCTCTGTGATCTCATAAACCTCGGTACTTTCTTCCTCTTTGCCAGCAGCGCCTACTGCAGTAAAAATCTCCTTTCCATCAGAATCAGTTGGTTTAATGACAGTTCTATCCTTAAGATCGTGAGAATTTGCGGTAATCTTACCAGTAGCATTGGAAAGCAGTAGAAGCGTAATCTTTGCTTTTACTTTCTGCTTTTTAGCGACATAGACAGTATTATTTGTACCTAAGTCAGTTTCAGCGATATCTGTAGCAGCATTGTCTGCCTTAAAGATGCGATATGGAGCTCCGCCCTCCGGATCTGGGCCAGCCTCCAAAGTTGCGGCAACTTTATCTGCCAAGGCCTTCTTAACAGCGGCCATATAATTGGTAGGACTAGTATCCATAGCAATCGGTACGTCGTTTACCGGCGTTGCAGCATCATATGGTTTACCAACAGCAACATACTTCTGAATGGCTGTGATGGTTTTAATCTTTACCGATACTTTTGCTTTAAAGGCACTGACATAGATCGTCTTACTTGGTCCAATAAGGCTTGCCGCGGTAACGACCTTTTCGCCCTTATCGTCTTCCGTGAACTTATATATTGTACCAGCTGCTAGATCTGCTGTTTTACCTGTAAGTTTCTTAGCCAGTTCAGCCACCGTATCTTCTACAAACCCATACTCCAGAGGCGATTTATTAACCGTTACCGTGAGCTCACCCTCAAAAGCATCCGCTCCTCCCTGTTTTGAAACCTGTGCATGGCCGGCAAGATTAGCGGTTACTGATTTAACCATTACCTTTACCGTCGTGGGCCCTGAAGGGACAGTGGAGCCGCCCTCGTCTGCCTGCACTCCTCCACCATCGCGGC
>JBQNBR010000050.1:0-15640 GCA_052169815.1 Treponema sp. | reverse complement strand
GAATGGCGCCGCTCTCAAAGATGCAAAGCTCTTTGTTGGTGTTGTACAGTAATTATTTTTTGCAAAGCAAAAAACTCGCGTCCAAGAATTGACATCCTGTGTCAATTCTTGGACAGCGTTGCTGTAATTGTGCCGCTAGTAACTTGAGGTTTTTTCTATAAAAGAGTAACATGTACCGATGGATAGTGTAACGAAATACCCGATATTTTCACCCTTATCACTCGGTATGGTACAATCGCTGAAAGACAGGTTATCGCAACTGTCTGACGGTATTTCAGAATTTACTTTTGGTAATCTATTTTATTTTAAAGATTTCTATCAATATCAAATATGCACATTTGAAGACACTTTTATTTTTTTGGGGGAATACAAGGGAGAACCGTTCTTTTTTATTCCTTTTGGGACCGTGCCCGCTCGTGTGATTATGGAGTTATTAGCGCGGTATGGTCCATGGCGGTTTATTTCAGAAACAAGTGTACAGAACAATGCGGCACTTTTTGAGCAACTGCACTGCCTCCCGCTCGAAGACAGGGATAACTTTGATTATCTTTACGCCCGTACCGCATTGAGCTCATTGGCAGGTAAGAAATTTCATAAGAAGAAAAATCACGTACAGGGCTTTTTACGACAGTATCCGGACATGGTTGTTAAGCCATTAGATGGAGCTACCAAAGAAGATGCATACCGCGTGTTGGACTTTTGGGCACAAGATCAGTTGTTATTGGAACAAACTGATTACCGTGCTGCGTGCAATGCGCTTGATGATTTGGAAAAGTCCGCCTTTTTTGGCTCTATTGTATACGCAGCCGGTACGCCGGTCGCCTGGTGTTTAGCGGAAATGGTTTGTGGTGGGCGCATGACGGTGGTACATTTTGAAAAAGCCCGTACTGATTTTCGAGGCAGCTACCAGTATATAAACTATGTGTTTGCGCAGTCATTACCGGAATCGGTTGAGTATATTAACCGTGAACAAGATTTAGGTGACAGCGGACTCCGTAAGGCCAAACTGAGTTATCATCCTGAACAATTCATAAAAAAATATTGGTTACCTAAAGGAGCTCTGGTACAAGCATGCAATTAGTAAGCACACGCAATCTCCATAACCCTGTTTCATTCAGGCAGGCTCTTTTAAACTGTATGCCGCCGGATGGGGGCTTGTATGCTCCGTATTCAGAGCATGACCTACGTCCGTGGATTTTGCACATGAATGAGAACACATCATTTTCTGCGATTGCGGGCTCTCTTACTGCGGCACTCTTTAACGAAGAAATAAGTCCTGTTGTGCTTGAAAGCATAGCGGTAAAAGCCTTTGATTCTTATAGCCCACGGCTTCGTCAGCTGGATGACCGGTTGTTTTTATTGGAACTGTTCCATGGCCCGACCGGCAGCCACCGTGATTTTGGGTACCTGTGGTTTGCTTCGGCACTGGAGCATTTCCTTACTCTTGAAGCAAAAAATTCCATTGTCATTGCACCGACGACCGGTATTGGCGGCAGAAGTATGGCAAGTGCCTTTGCGCATAAAAAGCATTTAAAGCTGGTGCTTTTGTACCCCAAAGGCATGGCTGCTGGCTTAAAGCCTGATCAGCTGTATCAGAACGGTGGCTCTGTGTATCCGGTTGAAGTTGAAGGCAGTATCACTGATGTTGAAAACATGGTGTGTGCTGTTTATAGTGATAGTGCGTTAGTGCAGGCTTTTAATTTAACGCTTGCGAATAGTATCAATATCGGTAGAGTACTGCCGCAAACATTTTTTTTTATGTATGCTTTCACACGGCTCAAAAAAAGAACCTCCGGAGAGATATTCTATGCCATCCCTTCCGGTAACTACGGCAATCTAGCTGCAGGTTTGTATGCATGGAAGTTTTGCTTGCCGGTGAATGGGTTTATTACTGATGAAACCGACTTGCTTGCCTGTGATATGGATAACGGCTGCTTGTGTGGTACGGCAACTAAACCACTTGCTGCCCGCAGCATAGCGGATCCCGCGCTGCCTTCTAATATTGAGCGGCTTGAACAGCTCTTTACTATTAACCCTGCGATTATGCGATCGTTGGTGTTTTCTGCAAAAGTATCTGATGCTGTTGCAGCTGATTTGATTAGTACGTCGTATCAACGGTACGGTATTATGTTTGATCTTGCGACCGCCCGTGCGTATGCTGCGGCTTTGGCTCATCATATTCCTCAGTATGACGGCGAGGAATCCCTCGTCATTGTGTCAAAAGATCATCCTGCATTTGAAAGTACCGCGTTAAAGGCGCTGTGTGGTGATGAGCCTATTATGCCGGATCGCCTGTACGGTTTTGATGCTCCCCTGTACAATCTCCCCCTTTTAAAAGGCTCAAAAGAGGAACTTGTTGCTATTTTGAATCAGGTGGGCATAACGTAATAGTACTATTTAAAGAAGGAGGTACTGCAATGCCATCAGCTATTTATATAAAAAGATATAGTATTTTGTTATTGGTTTTACTAATTGGCGTTTATACGCCGCTTGCGGCGGAGGCCCGTCAAGGAAAGCATACCGCACTTGCTTCGGAGGGTACTGTATCGGGTGATTTTGTCATGTATCGGGATTATTCGTGGAAAAATCCCACGTGGATTGGCTTTTTATACTATGATGATAACACGTACGGGGCGATGCTCTACACGCCTGCAACGAACAGCAGGGTAACGATATTATTCAGCTGTGAAGTAGAAAACAAGCAGCTTGTTTTAACGGGACAAAAAATGATGTCCCCTATCACGCCTGACGATACCGTTGCGGTGAATTATCTTATGACTATCCTACCTACCTTGTATGCGCAGCGTATGCTACCTACCCATACAAGCGGCTTGTTTGCTCGTGCACAAACCAAAGCAGAGGACGATACGTTCGGCGGCGCTGTTACGCTGCAATTTGAGAACTATATTCCGCTTTTTCATCTAAAATCGCTCACCAACAACGCAAAAGGCCTGGTATTAGAGCTTGCAGAGTTCGGTAGTATCCAAAGTGATGAGGAGCCCTTGTTTTATGCATATAAGCCGCCTGAACCAAAACCAAGTACCCCGCAGTTTACGCTTGCAAAAAACAGAACCAAAGAGCCGGTAACGCTCTATGGCGTTGAGTTGCAGCTTGATAGTCAATGGAAGAAAATAGCGGATAATTCTTTTTTATGCGGTGATACTGCCTTTTTAATGGTGACGCCCTTATCAGTGCCTAAAACCGGCTCAGACGTGTTAAAGCCGCAGGTACAGCTGCTCCGGTATTTTTTAAGTTCCAGCCCTACGGTAAAAGGGCTGTATCCTCATGCTTGTATCAGCGGCACCGAAAAGCAATTTACGATTGAGCAGCTGGTATATGATGTTAAGCTGCAAAAACTCACCAAAGATATTAAGCACTGTATAAAGCACGAGGATGGTACGTACCTTATCATCAGCTTAACCGTTGATAACGCTGCGTATAGCGCACAAACTGAATATTTTCATGGACTTTTCCCATTTTTGTGATATAATTAAGGAAAACCGGTGAGCAAAGCTCACCTCTAAAAAACTAAAGTTTTTAGAGGCCCCCAATAGCATGATTACACATATTCTTTTTGATCTTGACAACACGCTTTATGCTTCCTCAAATGACATGGAAAAGGAAATTGCACAGCGGATGTTTCATTTTATTGCGAATTATTTATCGTTATCGGAGGAAGCGACGCGTACATTACACAGAGCAGAAAGAAAACAGTATGGCACAACCCTGGAATGGCTTGAGGCTAAATACGGTTTTACCGATCGTGAACGGTACTTTGCGGCCATTCATCCGCCGTTTGAAATCACCGGCTTAAAACCGGATCCGCACTTGCGCGGATTTTTGGAATCGCTGCATATGCCCATGACCGTATTAACGAATGCACCGCTCGTACACGCGCAGCGAGTGCTTGATTTTTTTCATATCAGCGATTTATTTGACGGTGTTTTTGATATTACGTATCACGGCGGTAAAGGGAAACCGCATGCGTGCTGCTATGTACGAACGCTTGAAGCGATAGGCGCACGGGTTGAAGAAACGCTTTTTATTGATGATTGCCCTGCGTATATTTCCGGTTATATGCAGCTGGGCGGCAAAGCTCTTTTAGTAGATGAGCAAAACCGGCATACGGCTCTCTGTGCTGAACAGCACATCAGTTCGATACATTCAATTTACGAATTACCGGCTGTATTAGAGAAACAAAAGAAGTAAGGAGCCTCAACCCGCTCCGGTATTAGATACATGAACAAGGAGTAATACATGACGACTATTATATTAGAGGAAGCGCTGCAGAAACTCGCCCCACTCGTTGAACAATATGCGCAAAACGATAATACTGTTACTGAACATAACGTACATCAAATGAAAAATATGCATATACGCCCTATATTGACTGATATGGTTCAGAAATTGCTGTTAGACGGCTCAAAAATGTATCCTGCGGAGCATTTAGCTGCTTTTTTTTCCCAAGTCAATCAAGGAAAAAAAGGTATTATCTTAGCGGAACACTATAGTAATCTGGATTTACCGATTATCGTCCATTTAATGGAGCAAGCTTGTACGGAGGGTAAGGAGATAGCGGATCGGTTGGTTGCTATGGCCGGTATGAAGTTAAACGAGGAAGATCCGCGTATTGCTGCGCTGATACATGCCTATGAGCGCATTGTTATTTATCCAAGTAGGACCCTTACTAGTATCACTGATCCTAAAAAGTTGGAAGAAGAAGAAAAACGTGCTCGTGCCATTAATATGGCGGCGATGAAGGCGCTGAAAGACGTACGCGATGAAGGCAAGGTAGTGCTGATTTTCCCCGCCGGTACCCGCTACCGGCCCGGTAAGCCTGACACTAAAAAGGGCGTGCGCGAAATTGATTCGTATATACGGACTGCTGATATTATGCTTTTGATTTCGATTAATGGCAATTGTTTACGTATTCCGGATAATCCCGCTAATATGCTTGGTGATCTTATCTGTCGTGATAAAGTAGTGATGGAAGTGAGCCCCGTTATCGCCTGCAATGAATTCCGCGAGAAATCCAAAGACCGCTATCCTGATATGGAAGATAGAAAGCAGGTGGTAGTGGATTATATTATGGAGCAGCTTGACATCATGCACCAACGCAACGAAAATTAGATATGGCCAACGAGCACCATGGTGCGGGCGGTTTCATTGTACGGCGAATAGTCAAAGTCGCCGTATATATCTACCGTTGTAAAACCGGCCGATAGCATGAGCGCTTTTAATTCTACTGCTGAATACAGCCTTTGCACAAAGCAGTGATCAGCTGCAACGGCTCCCTCTGAGTATAGTATCCACCGTGATCGGAGCCCTTCCCACGCCCCCTCTACCGTAAATTCAGTATGCACCGTGTATCCCGCTCGCTCAAATTGTTCTCCTTTTGTGAAATCGCGCACCGCAATTTCACGCCCAATCATTTCAAGGATAAAAATACCCTGCGGTTTTAAGCACTGTGCAATATTCTTTAAGATGAGTAGATCTTCTTGCGGTGTTTTGCAGTACCCGAAGCTCGTGTATACGTTAATAGCAAGGTCAAAAGCGCTCTGGCGTACAAACTGGCGGAGATCCGCTTCTACCAACTCAATCGATACGCCTTCAGCCTCTGCAGAAGCTTGAGTAGCGGCTAGAAAGGGGCGGATTAAATCCACTCCGGTTACCTTTGCGCCGGCTGCAGCAAGTTCCACTGCAATGCGGCCTAGTCCGCAGCCTGCATCCAAAACCTCAAGCTCCTTTTTGTGGTGCGGATATTCGCGCTCTGCTATTGCAAGGATTTCACGTGCTACCGTAGGGGCCTCTGCCCAGCGGCGGCTATCGAATATAACGGGGGCATACTGTGTCCAGAAGGCTTCGTTTTCAAACCAATCGTTCATGTGCTGTTTCTCCTCCTTGTGCATTAAAGTGCATTAAACCTGTTCGACAACGACGTTATTGCACAGACCGATCGTCTGCTAGTATATGGTAGCGCTTATTTTGATACGTGTATATACCGATGCCAACGAGTGGCCACAAGCTAAACGATAAAAAGAGCGCTGGGTAGCCGAAATACTCGATAATGTACCCACCGATAACGCTGCCTACAATATTGGCAAGCCCGTTTGCAGCGGTCAATAGCATCATTGCGGTGGCTGTTTTGCCATTGCTGTGGCCGGTACAGGTAATGATGCTGAGCGGAAAGAATAACCCAAAACAAATTGAATGCAGCAGCTGTCCAAAAACAGCTCCACTGATGCCGGGCAGTATGATATAGCTTATATGCCGTATGCTTATGCTGATAAGGCACACGAACAGTAATTTTTCCGTACCGAACCGCCAAATAAGACGCCCCGAAAAAATCATGAGTGGGATTTCAGCAGAAGCTGCTAATGCCCATAGGGCAGCGGTAGCGTGGCTGTGTATATATTCTTCTACATACAGGGAGAAAAAACGCTGAGACGGTACCATGCCGAGCCACGCAAGAAAGATTACGAGCAATAGTGTTACAAAAGGTTTGGATAAAAGAAGCGCTTTTTCATCTGCGGCTGTTTCTGTCGGGTGTGGGCTCGTTGCCTTTAGCACAGTAGTGTTAAAAATAGACGGGAGCCGCAGCACTGACACAGCAAATGCGCATGAGAGCATTGTTGCCATAACAATGAAGCGCGAAACATCATTGCCTTGAATGGGCGGAAAAAACTGCAAGAAAATAGTCATACAAACAAAACCTGCTGAACCGAATGCCCGAATAACGCCGTATTTTTTGGGATTGTTTCTGAGTATCCTCGCCGTAAAGCTATCGAGTATGGGAACGAGCCCTTTTGAGCCGATTGCAAATATGCCTAAACAGAGCGCGGTAACCCAAAAAGAGCGGAACCATAGCAAGGCGCCGATGGCGAGCCCCATACTAAATCCGAGCAGAATCATAGTGAATCCGTAGCGTCCGTTTTTGTCCAGCTTGGCGGTAATGAAAAAAGGAATGGTGAGCCCCGTAACTTCAATAATGGCGAGTAAAATACCGATTTCTCCTTTTGAAAACTGCCGTATGGCTAGTACGATGGGAAGATAGGTATTGATAACACCGTATACCGCGCTTAATAGTATATAAGGTATTTCATTTCGCATAACATATCCTTAAAATTAGCGTTGCTGTACCGTTAAATCGTGCAATAAAGATTGCTTGAGTTTTAAAAGATTCTGGGTTAGCGAAATCTTATAGATGTGCGGATTGAGCAGCCGCTGTGAAGTTGCATGCAGGTGGTTGAGCTGGTGTTCCATGCGGTTATGCAGTGTGGTGAGGCTTTCGTGCTCAGAGATGATGTGGCCGTTTTTGATTTTTGGTTTTAGCAAAGCTTCCACCTGTGCCGCTTTGAATGCAAAACTTTGATAGTCGTTAAAGGGATGATAATAGCGGTTTTCAGCATCGGTAGAAATAACTTCGTCATGCAGACCGATCACATCTGCTTTGAAGGTGCCGTCATCATTGTACAGCCGCCACACTTGTTTGATGCCGGGGTTGGTTATCTTAGCAGGATTGTCGGAAATTTTCATAACAGGATGCCATGTACCATTTTTGCTTTGGTGCGCCGCTAATTTGTACACACCGGTGAATGAGGATTCCCTGCCTCCTGTTACCATGTGCGTACCTACTCCCCACGCATCGATCGGCGCTTTATTGAGGACAAGCGATTCAATGATTTCTTCTGTTAATTCATTAGAAATCGAGATGGTGGCTTTGGGCAGGCCTGCCGCATCGAGCCGCTTCCGTACTTCCATACTCAAATACTGCATATCCCCTGAATCGAGGCGTACCCCGAAGTTCTTGCCTTCTGCTTGCAGCTTTTTCCCTACCTGTATCGCCGCTTGGATGCCGGAGCCGAGCGTGTCGTAGGTATCGATTAAAAAGACGGAATTATTCGGGTATAGCTGCGCATAGTGCTCAAACGCTTCTTCCTCATTTTTAAATGACATAACCCACGCATGCGCCATTGTCCCCATAACGTTCAGATTATACTGTTTGCCCGCAAGCGTGTTGCTGGTACCGGCAGCTCCCCCGATGATGGCTGCCCTCGTTGCACTCATAGCGCCGTCAGCCCCTTGTGCCCGCCTGAGACCGAACTCCATAATCGGTGCTTTTTGCGCGGCCAGCCAAATACGGACGGTCTTGGTGGCTATTAAACTTTGAAAATTGATGGTATTGAGGATAAGGCCTTCAAGCAGCAATGCTTCGATAATGGGCGCTTCTACCCTGATAAGCGGTTCTCCAGGAAATATCAAGCTGCCTTCATCCATCGCCCATATCGACCCGGAAAAGGTAAAGGTGCTCAGGTAATCCAGAAAATCGGAGTCAAACAATTGTAGACTTGCAAGATAGGCGATGTCGGTTTCATCAAACCGGAATGCACAAACCGCATCGAGAAGCGGCTGCAATCCGGCAAATACGGCATAGCCGCCTTTGAACGGCTGCCGTCTAAAGAACATATCGAATACGCAACGGCTATTATTGTGCTGCTTAAAATATCCCTGCGCCATGGTTAATTCGTAAAAGTCAGAAAAAAGTGCATTGGTAATCATAAAAACTCCTTATGTTTGTGCGATGTTTTTCATAAGTCATTGATACATAAAGACTTATGAAAAACTTGCCGGGCAAGTTTAAAAATCCAACAGATTTTTTAGACTTGCCCTTGTATATATGAGCCTGTTCCTGTTTTTATCACTTCTATTTTTTGCGGAATACGGCTTTTTAATTCATTCACATGAGAAATAATGCCGACCATGCGGTTCCCTCTAATTTCATCCAAGATTGTGATGGCATTTTCTAACGCCTTTTCATCCAAGCTGCCGAACCCTTCGTCGATGAACATAGAATCAATGCGGACACCTCCTGTCCGGGCTTGGATAGAGTCCGCTAAACCGAGGGCAAGGCTGATTGAAGCCATGAATGTTTCTCCTCCTGAAAGACTTGCCGACGGCCGGCACTTACCCGTATAGGAATCGGCGATTTCAAGGTCGAGTCCTTTGTAGTTATTGCCCGATCCATACGCTTCGCTGACCGTGATATGGTATCGCCCTTCGCTCATCCGTTCAAGCCGTTGATTTGCAAAGAGGGTAACAGTGCGTAAAAAATGCGCAAGCGCCCACGTGTCAAATTGTAGTCGGCGGCTGTTTGAGCCGTTTAAATCGTCTGAAAGGCTGACGGCGTGCTGGGCTTGTTCAGTTTTTACCAGTAATTGCTGCGTAAGGACATCGTGCTGTGTATGTTTTTCGTCTAATTGAGCTTTTTCCGCGGTAAGCTGCTCCAAGCGGTGCTGCGCTGCATCATATTGAGCGGAAAGTTCTGCAATAGCAGTGTCGAGCGCTTGCATATCCGCCGGTTCGGTTTGAGCCAACTCTTGTTCTAAGTTCGCGGCCGTTTGCTGGTGTGCAATATACTGTTCGGCAAACTCTGCAACCGTCGTTTTCCATGCGGTGAGGGTCGTTTCATCGCATACGGATTGCTGCAATTCTTCAATGCCGGCAAAGCCTTCTTGGCGGATGCTCTGCTCCAGCGTCTTTTTTTTATCAGCGTACTGTGCGCTTTGTGCCGCTTGCTGCAAGGTTGTGGTAGCCAGTTCTCCTGCAACCCGTTCTTTGCTTTGCCGCGCTTCGGCCTGTTCAGCGTGAAAGGTGTTGATGCTGAACTTTATTTCCTGTAACAGCGCCGTGCATTGTTCAAGCATGGTTTCGGCATCAGCAGCTTGCGGTATAGTCTGCGGTAACAGCGAGTAGGCGTGGTCTAATTGCTTGGTTTTCTCCTGCATACTGCTTTGTATACTGCTTAACTGTACGCTATCGCTGTTTTTTTCTTGTATAAGAGTTGCCTGTCGCTGCTGCAAGGCATGCAGCGTTTCCTCAAGGCTTTTCTTTTTATGGAGTGCTTTTTGTGATGCAGCGCAGGCGTGTGCTGCCTGCTCGGTGGTTCGGGCGGTTGCAGCAAGCTGCTGCGTTGCAGCTTCCGGTTCGGCAGGAAAGTCGGTTCCGGTAAGTGTGCGGTGCTGGCTACACAGCGTGGCAAGAGCGCCCTCGTGCTCGACAAGCTGTTCCTCGTAGCCTTTCAACGTGGTACTGATTTCGGTGTGGCTTTGCTGCAGGCTTTCTTTTTTCTTTTGCGCAGCCTGTATGCTCCGCTGTGTAGTTTGTATGCGCTCTTCAAGGGTAAACATGCTCGCATGCTGCTCTTGTGCAGGTGTGGGGTGGTGTACGGAACCGCAAACCGGACACGGGGTGCCGTCAGTGAGCAGCTTTGCAAGGAGCGCCGCACGGTGCTCTTGTTCGGCGGTACGTTTGTCCTGTTCGAGCTGCTTAAGATTTTCAGTAAGAATATCGATATCTTTTGCTATATCTTGCAGCTCTTGTGCAGTATGCGCCTGCGCTTCGGTGTAGTTGTGCAGGACGGTATGCAGCTGCACTTTTTTGCGGAGCATGTCCGGCAGCCTGCGTTCGAGTGTAAGCTGCTCTTGCAGTTTCTGATACTGAGCTTGCCGCGCATCGAGCTGGTCGAGATCTTGCTGTAGTTCCGCCATATGCTCCGTTGTTTCTGCAATGCGCACGTCGCTGTTTTGCCAGGCGGTGCTGTGTTCGGCGATACGCTGCTGCAAAGTTTGCGCCCTGCTCCTATCATGTTGCAATTCAGCTTCGATATGCACGGCTTTTTCTAATGCGGTACTACTGGCGGTAAGCGTGTCTTTCAGGCGCTCTTTTTCGGCTATTTCAGCTTCTCTGTCTGCCAATTGAGCCAGGTATACGGTAAGTTTTTCTAATTGCAGCTGTTTTTCTTCTATAATTCGCTCTGTATTGTGCAGCGCCGCCTCTATTTCTTGCAGCTGGGTTACCATGAGGGCAAGTGGGAGTGCCCGCTGAGCTGCTTCAATGTTGGTACGCAGCACGGCGATATCCTTTTCTCGTGCGTGCAAGTCCTTGAGTATATCACACATGCGCGCATACTCTTTCCGTTTTTCGTTGAGTATTTTGGCCTGTTCCCGTTCGGTATTTTTAAGGTGCAGCGTTTCGATAAGCTCATGCTGCGTCTTCCGTATTGCTGCTAGTTCAGTTTGCATACGGGCGCTCGTTTCAGGATAATCGGGGGCCGAAAAAACGCGGTTCAGCTGTTCAAGGGTACCGGTAATGAGCTGTACTTCCTGCCGTACGGCATCTGCGCGCGTTTTTGCCATGCGCATGAGCTCGGTGTAGCGCGTCACGGGAAAGAGGTTCAAGAGTGTTTCTTTTTTTTCTGATGAGTGGGCTTGCAAAAACTGAGCAAATTCGCCTTGCGGTAAAAGCACAATGCGGGCAAATTCTTTCTCATTCAGCTTGATGAGCTTTCTAATGGCAGCATCAGTTTCGCGTTTATTGGTAGAAGACATATCTTTCCATGCAGAATCGGTGTACTGCGCAAGGCTTACTTCTTCGGGGGTTTCGTTCTTGTTTCCTTTTTTGGTATAGGGCAGTACCCGTGTGATGCGGTATGTGTCCGGCCCCATAGTAAAGCTGAGTATAACGCGTGCGATCGCCTCCTCCGGTGCAAAATGACTGCGCAGGCTTTTGGTGATGCCCGATCGTCCGCCGAGCGGCTTTCCGTAAAACGCGTATGCCAGCGCATCGAAAAGCGTGGTCTTCCCTGCTCCTGTTTCTCCGCAGATGAGGAAAAAAGAGCTGAGCATATCGAATGCGATACGGTGTTCGCCGGCAAAGGGGCCAATATTATACAGTACTAATTCTTTAGGTCTCATAGTCAGCTTCTCTACAGAGCTTTTCAAAAAGCGCTTGCTTTTGGGCATCAGGCACACTGCCGATGCGCTGCTCAAACGTTAAAAAGTTCTCGATCATGGTGCGGGGTGTTTCGGCGGTACCGCTGTCGGCAGAGGCTTGTTCATGCGCTGCGGGGGAGAAATCCGAAAAACCTCGCTGCCGTATTGATAAAAGCAATGGGAAGCGGCTCCGTAAAAGCTGCATAGGGTTGGTAACGACCTGGGTATCGGTGAGCGTAATTTCAAGAAAGTCATCGGTATGCTCCTTAAATGCATCGCCTTCAAGAAAGTCAGCAAAGGGGCCGGTTAAGCGGCTGAGCTTGTGCTCCGGATGCAGCGGAATAGGGTCGATAGTGAGGGGGAAGCCAGGCGTATTGCAGTCGATGGTAATAGATAGAACGTATTTTTTGCTGTCCGCTTCGTCGAAGGCATAGGCGAGTGGGGAACCTGCATAGTACATGCGATCGCTGACCCGTTGAAAGCGGTGCAGGTGTCCCAGCGCGGTATAGGTAAAATACGAAAAGAGAGCCGGATCCACGTATTCAGCAGTGCCGATAAAGGTGCGCTCGCTCGAAGCGGTTTTTCCGCCGATAGTAAAAAGATGCGCCAACAATACCGACGGTATGGCAGGATTTACCGCAGCTTTCAGTTGTGCGCTTGCAAACCGTGCCATTTCCGCTTGGGAATCGCCTATTTTTTCGCGTTCAGCGCTCTGTGAAAACGCACCGTAGTGCAAAAAAGGGAGCATGAATACCGCTGCTTGCTCTCCGTCCTGCGAGAGTATGGTCGGAACGGTGAACGCTTCATGATTTTCGGCGATATATATGCGTTGCTGCTGCAAGAGTGACCCGGCAAATGCGAGCCGCTGCGCTGAATCGTGGTTACCCGGTATCATAAAAATAGCGGTGTCCGGACACGCGGTGCGGACTTCCGACAAAAACCAGCTCAAAAGCGAGAGCGCATCTGCCGGCGGAATCGCTCTATCGTAGATATCTCCGGCGATGAGCAGCGCCGCGTAGCGGTCAGTACAGAGAATACGGATGATGTCGCTCAGTATTTTTTTCTGGTCTGGCAAAAGCGGCATTTCGTGCAGGCTTTTGCCAAGGTGTAAATCGGCGGTATGTAAGAGCTTCATATCGGTGACTTGGGCGTTACACTTTACTGACCGGAGAGATTTTACCGGTACGGTATGCGTCAAGCAGCAAGGTAAGGTTCGCAACATGCTCTTTCATCTCTTTGCCTTCTTCGGTATCACTCATGTACTTCCTGTGGGGGAATATTTCTACCGTAATAGTATCGGAAATAATGTCCGTTTGGTTGAAAATGGCCGACTGCATGTTTTCGAATTTTTTGTGCACCACCAGTTTTATGCCATGCGAATTGGATACTAAGGTGTAGCCGGCGATGCCGGTGGTTTCGTGATATGCTGCAGCAAAGCCGCCGTCGATAATGAGAAGTTTTCCGTCGCACTTGATGGGCGTTTCACCTTTTTTCACTTTTTGCGGTACATGTCCGTTGATAATGTGCGCCGATTTAGGGTCAAGGCCGAATTCGGTAATAATGCGGTCGATGACTCGGTGGTCTTCGAGGAATCGATAGTAGGCGTTTTTTACTTCGACGTGCGATTCTGCGTCGTTAATGTAGAGCCGTTCAAAGCTCGTCATGCGGTCTTTGCCGAACACCGGTGAATAAGGCCCCGTCGAAAGGTACCAGAGGATGTCTTCGCCCTTTTTCTTGTCTTTTGAGCCCGGTTTTGCAAAATAGCCCTTACGGGCCCAGCCTTCAAGCTCATCAAAGAGCGCTTTCCCGGAAAGTTCTTTGCCGAAAATCTTTACTTTTGCAAAATCGCCGTATTCGTCAAGCGGCACACAGCCGTGATACAAGAGATTCCCATTGTACACTTTGTACAAATTGCCGTTTTCAAAGAGGAAGCGGACGTGCATTTGCAGCTTTTCGCAGTGCATAAAGGAGGAGACCAAGCGGTTGATTACCTCTTGCTCATCCGGAGAAAGCGTATAGGGATTGGACGGATCGATGGTGGGGAAATCGGTGGAGTTGAGCTGCCACGTTTTGCCTTCAATGACGATGGTCTGTGCTTCGGTATCAATGGTGTCGAGAAAAAGGCGCCTACTCATGTTGAATTCGGGGTACTGTGTAATGAGTTGGCCTTCCAGTTTGTACTGCATAATCACCGCTGCATGGTGTAGCCGCTCTCGGTCGCTGCCGGTATAGGTGCGCAGGGCAAAGGTAACGAAAGGTGTTAAGTTGATCCCGTAGGCGTCTTCGAGTACCTCCAAAGTTCGGTAGTGCACCGACGTCCGCAGTACTGTTGCGATGCAGGCACGTTGGCCGGCGGCAGCGCCCATCCACACGATGTCATGATTACCCCATTGGATATCCACTGAATGGTATTGCATCAGTACATCCATGATCATGGTAGGTGCGGGGCCGCGGTCGTAAATATCGCCGATGATGTGTAAGCGATGAATTACCAGGTTTTGAATGAGGTTACTCATCGCGATGATTAATTCCACCGCTGAACCTACGTCCAGTACTGTATGCAGTATCGCGTTATAGTATGCTTTTTTGTCATCAAGCTCTTCTTTTTCGGTGATTAATTCTTCTATAATGTATGCAAATTCTTTGGGCATCATCTTATGGACGTGGTTGCGGGTGTATTTTGACGAGACTCGTTTTATCATCAGCACGAGCCGGTGAATGGTGACCATGTACCAATCGTCGAGATTTTTGATTTTTGTACGCAAGTATTCGAGCCGTTCAGAAGGATAGTAGATCAACGTTGCCAGATCTTTTTTGGTTTCTTCTGTTTCAGAGTTGCCGAACACCTCATCTATTTTTTGAAAAACAGAACCTGACCCGTTGCGGAGCACATGGGTAAATTGCTCGTATTCTCCGTGGATGTCAGTGAGAAAATGCTCTGTCCCCTTTGGCAAATTCAAAATAGCCTGAATATTCACCAATTCGGTAATGACAGAACGCTCAGTTGGGTATTGCCGCGCTAAAATTTTCAAAAACTTTTCTGTTTTCATAGTGCCCTCATTATACCATAGATGTTAAAAAAAAGCGAGGTAGCGTTATGAATGAGCAAGGGGCGTATGTGTAATTGATTCATGCGAGGTGTAATACCTAAAGAGCTTCTGGCGCCTGGGGTGTTGATTTGACTTTACGTATAAAATACAAAATTAACTTTAAGCATGGATAGTTCTGTTATTGCTTCAATGAAAAAATATGCTGCGGACCATAAGTCCAGTATTTCACACATTGTTGAAACGTTCTTCAAAAACCTTCTTTCTTCGCAAGCTAAAAGTCGAGAAATATCTCCGCTTGTTCAAGAATTGAGCGGCATACTGCCTGCGCATGAGGACGATAAAGATGAGTATATAAGCTATTTGGAAGCAAAGTATGAGTAAGACAATGCTTGTGGATTCTGATGTCATTTTGGATGTCCTCGAAAAGCGTGAGCCATTCTATGCATATTCTGCTCAAATTCTTACGTTGGGGGATGAAAAGAAAGTTAAACTTGTTACGACCCCTTTGGTTTTTGCAAATATTTACTATTTGTTACGCAAGCACCTTGGTATTGATAAAGCAAAAGAAAGTGTGCGTAGATTGCGGATTATTGTTGATGTCATTGCTATTAATGTGCAAGAAGTTGATTTAGCACTCAATTCTGAGATTTCAGATCTTGAAGACGCTCTTCAATATTTTGCGGTGGTGGACAGTAAAATAGATTGCATAATCACCAGGAATGTCCGTGACTATAAAAATCCAACATTAATTGTACAAACACCACAGCAGTATTTGGCAAGCGCAAACTTGCATTTGGCAATAACGTATGTAAGACCATC
>JBQNBR010000049.1:0-15724 GCA_052169815.1 Treponema sp. | reverse complement strand
AACCCACGACAACCAGATCCACAATCTGGCGCTCTACCACTGAACTACACCCACCAAATGTGTGGCATAAATATGCCACATAATACAAAAAATGTCAAGCTATATTAAAATTTTCCAAAAGATTACTGCTCAGCAATGTTTAGCTTAATACAGCGGTATTTTTATTATGCAACAACCGTTGTCTCTGCAGGAACTTCGCTAATATATCCAGTCCGCAGGCAAAGATTAAACATTTCCGTATCCAAAAAGTCTTCACGGACTTTTTCATAGCCATCTTTATCATGGCAAATCCGGATAAAATAACCGTTTTCAGTTTCATTCAGAATTGAAAAATATGAGACATCACCAGGGTGTGTTTTTATTGAGTATAATTTCATAGTAAGCCTCCTATAGTATTGCGTAAAATGTTCCAAAATGATTTGATTTTGTTTACAATGCTATATATAATGTCGGCAGAGCCTCATAGAGCTTTAGAAATCAACATGAGGTTTGAGGGTAGTTTTATGTTAAATATCGCACATAGAGGGTTTTCCGCTTGTTATCCTGAGAACACCATGCTTGCATTTCGCCAAGCCGTTGAGGCAGGCTGCAACGGCATAGAATTCGATGTTCACCTTTCAAAAGACGGAGAGGCAGTCATTATTCATGATGAAACACTAGAACGGACAACCGATGGCACGGGCTTAGTCGGGGAAAAAACGCTTGCGCAATTACAGGCGCTCAACGCTGCGAAATACCATCCCGAAACAGCAGCCTTCGCTCCTATTCCCACACTGCGGGAATACTTTGAGTATATCGCCGCCTATCCGCAGGTTATCTCCAACATTGAGTTAAAAACAGGTGTTTTTACCTACGACGGCATAGAACAAGCCGTGTACCGGCTTATGAAAGAATACGAGGTAGCCGATAGCTGTATTATTTCTTCGTTTAACCATGAAAGCGTTCTTCGTATGAAAAAAATTGACTCTACTATTACCTGCGGTTTGCTCGTCGATGCGTGGCTCATCCACCCTGAAAAGTACGTCAAAGAGCTCGGTATTGAGTGCTACCACCCTGCAGCCTACTGCTTACGGCCTGAAATCGTCCAACAGCTGCATAATGCCGGCATACGGGTCAATCCATGGTTCGGGTCTTTACAAATGAACTATCAAAGCTACATTGACATGCACGTCGATGCCCTTATAACCAATTATCCCGATACGGTAAGAAAGCTGCTCTCTTAACGCGTATCAGCACCCTTTAGATTTTTTTTAGCTAACAGAGCAGCATAAGAACGCTGTTCAATTGCAGTATGCGGTATACATAATAAATCAAGCACGGTATAGAATAATTTTTGTGCATTTTTTAGATAAAAATCCGTAGTATGTGCATGCATACTGCCGTCAAGATATAAGAGCTCAATTTCTACAAACCACCCAAGAGTATCTACGTGGGAAAGCTCTATTGAAAAATGCTGTACATCAGCAAGATCGGGCGGTTCAAAAACCGTTAAACGGGGCATAAACACTTTGGTATTTTTTGCTTTTTTTATAGTACGGATAAACCCGGTATTCTCCAGTATAGCCGCAAAAACAGGCAAGGCTTCAGAGGCAAGTTCAAATTCCAACTCATTGTTTACTTCAAGAGCACCGTACGTATTTCTTAGCTTTTGGGTAACCAATACTTTTTTTGTGCCGTCAAGCATATTCTGCTGTTCCCGTATCCGCAGCGTCTTACCGCCTATAGTCCAGTAAGAATCCTTTTTACGGCAGTGTGAGGCAAAATCAGCGAAATGCGCTAGTTCGCGCTCAATGTTTAAAGCGTCTGCGACATGCGCCTTTAATTCAACTTCATACATGTGTTGTTACGGGGATACTGAAAGCAGCATACGCGCTTTTCCCAACGGATCTATGCACAGGGCATATCCCGCGTAGCAATAATATCCACACCGGTATGTAATACGTTTGCAATCACCACAGTACCGGAAGTTATGGGAGCGGCAACTTGCGTACGGTTAATTGCTTCCATAACAGGAAAAATCATATTTTTTGGGATAGGTGCAGCTGTTTTAACCGGCAATACGGTCAAAAAACCATTAGTAATACGCACGGTTGAGCTGATATTTCTGCGCGGATCACGCATCTCCTGCAAACCGTATTCAAGCCCCCGTTTACAGGTATATCCCTCTATTTTATATGCACCGTTTTCCTCAACGGCAGTAAGCCTACAGCCCATAGGACAGGAAACACAGGTAAATTCTTTCATACTGATACTCCTTTTTTCAAATCGTGCATGAACGTACTAACTACGCCGGTACCACTGCTGCCGTAATCGGCTCCTTTAAATCCTGTACCTTGTCTTGGCTCAAGGGAATAGTGATCATTTCAGACGGTATCATGTGAGCAACCCGCTTTTTAGCAAGCACCGTAGCGCCTGAGCTCACCAGCACACAAGAATTGTTATAGATAGCATCAACACGCATAAAAAGATTTACTCCATCGGGATTATCCGTGAGTATTTTACGCGGCATAATATAGCGGATGCCTTTTTCCGGTTTACACACCACCGTCCTTGAGCTCCGGCGCTCTCCAAGGGCATAGAGGCCGGCGTTTTTACCGGCAGTCCTGCTTTCACGCGTTACAAAGTCGACGATATCATGCACGTGCAGCACATTGCCGCAAGCGAAAATACCGGGGACCTCAGTTTGCATAGTGCTATCCACGATAGGCCCGTTGGTAATGGGATCAATCGGGACATGCGCTTTCAGCGAAAGCTCATTTTCAGGGATCAAGCCGACTGAAAGCAGCAAGGTATCGCACGCATAGTACTTTTGAGTGCCTTCAATCTCTCGAAAGGTTTTATCTATTTGGGAGATAGTTACCCCTTCCAGCTTATATTTACCGTGTATAAAGCTAATATTGTGGCTTAAAAAAAGCGGAATATCATAATCTTCCAAACACTGGGCAATATTTCTACTCAGGCCGCTCGAAAAGGGCATAATCTCTACAACAGCCTTGACCTTGGCTCCTTCGAGAGTCATGCGGCGCGCCATAATGAGGCCGATATCTCCTGAGCCGTATATAACCACTTCCTTTCCCATACGGCAGCCTTCCATATTCATCATGCGCTGAGCCATACCGGCAGTGTACACACCGCTTGGCCGGTACCCTTTTACCGCAATCGCTCCTGCAGTCCGTTCCCGGCAGCCCATTGCAAGCACAATCGCCTTCGCTTGAATGGTTTTGAGCCCCTCCGTACTGATAGCGGTGATGCAGCGGTTTTCAGAAATATCCAGTACCATAGTATGCAACATAATATGGATGTCGGTATGCGCTGCCTGAACCACAAACCGCTGCGCATATTCCGGGCCGGTAAGCTCTTCTTTAAATTCATGTAAGCCGAACCCGGCGTGAATACACTGGTTTAAAATACCGCCCAGTTCACGATCGCGTTCTATAATCAAAACAGACAGCGCACCTACCTCCCGTGCCGCAAGGGCTGCCGCTAAACCCGCAGGCCCGCCTCCGATAACAACTACATCATATTCCATACATTCCTCACTTTTTATGCTTTTAACGTGCCGGCGACCATTTCAGTTCCCGTCGTCGATTTAAGAATGCGCTGCATCGGCACCTGTAATTCCCTGCTGAGTATTTCCAACACACGCGGCGCGCAAAAGCCGCCTTGACAGCGGCCCGTACCCGGCCGTACCCGCCGCTTTACACCGTCAACCGTCCGCGCTCCTGCAGGCCGATGAATTGCAGCAACGATTTCAGCCTCAGTAACCGTTTCGCATCGGCAAATAACGTGCCCATACAGAGGATTTTCAGCAATAAGAGCTGCCTGTTCTTCCTTCGATAAGTGAGCAAATTGAGGTATTGCCGTTCGCTCCGCCTTATAGTCAGCCTTTTTTTCAAGGGCTATACCTTCCTGCGCTAATAATACTGCAACATACTCGGCAATAGCAGGCGCAGACGTTAAACCGGGAGATTCAATGCCACCTACATGAATAAATCTTTTTGCCTTTTTTGAAGCATAGATCATAAAATCGCCGGTGTCGGGGCACGCACGTACCCCTGTAAACGTCCTGATAGTCTTTTTAAAGTCCAAAGCCGGAACCGATTTTTTTGCAAAAGTGTCGATTTTATCAATACCAAAAACCGTAGTCGAGGTATCTTCCCGATCCTCAATATCTTCGGCCGTCGGCCCTGCAATAATATTGTCATCATAGGTAGGAGAAACGAGGATCCCCTTCCCCATTTTAGTGGGAGCTTGGAAAATAACATGCTTTACTATACCTGCGCAATTTTTATCAAGCACCCGGTATTCGCCTTTGCGCGGGCGGATATGATAATCGGCATCACCTACCATCGCAGCAATGGTATCGGTATACAAGCCGGCTGCATTTACAATAGCCGCAGCAGTAAACACCCCTTTCGGTGTAGTAACAGAAAAAGAGGATTCTTGCCGTTCAATACGAGTTACCTCCGCTTCAGTTACGAGCTCGACGCCATTGGTTACCGCATTTTCAATGAACGCAAAGGTCATGCTAAAAGGGCAGACAATGCCGGCCGTTTGGCAATAGAGCGCCCCCTTCGTTTCAGGCGATAAGTTGGGTTCTTCTTGCAATGTTTTAGTTCTATCCCAAACCTCAAGACCGGGCACATTGTTTTCCAAACCCCGTTCATAGAGCTTATGCACCTCTTCCATCTCCGAATCGGAAAAAGCAACCACAAGCGAGCCTATTTGTCTAAAGTGAAATTGTAATTGCGGAGCAAGCTGCCGCACCAGAGCATTTCCCCTTACATTAAAACGGGCTTTGAGTGAACCCGGTTTTGCATCAAAACCGCCATGAATAATGGCGCTATTGGCTTTTGAAGTCCCGTCACATACGTCTGCATGTTTTTCAAGGACTAACACGGCGAGATTATACTGCGAAAGTTCCCGCGCAATTGCACTGCCGATAACACCGCCGCCGATTATAATAACATCATACATTTACATCTATCCTCTCTCTTGCCCTGCGTTTTAATGATAAACACGCATTTTGGATGTCCAAAACGCGTGTTATTCGTGCGGATGCTTTAATACCCCGGCTCTCTTCACCGAGGTTGCTGATTATGAGTAATGAGCTGCTCTGCTAAACGTTGAAAAATCACACAGAAAGACGGCAGCCGCTTAAAATATTTCCGGTGCGGCAGCCATTTCCTACCGGTACGTTTTATTTGTCTTCCCAATCCATTGCGCGTTTTACTGCTTTCTGCCACCCTTGATACCGAACAGTACGGAGGGATTCCTCCATTTGAACGCTAAACTCCCGGTCAACCGCCCAATTTGCCTTAATCTCATTTTGATCTTTCCAGAATTCCACCGCAAGACCGGCAAGATAGGCTGCTCCGAGGGCCGTTGTTTCCAATACTTGAGGGCGGTGCACCGGCACATTCAAAATGTCAGCTTGGAACTGCATTAAAAAATTATTTGCAGCCGCTCCGCCGTCAACTTTTAATGCCTTCAGCTGAATACCGGAGTCTTTTTCCATTGCAGAAAGCACATCTTTGGTTTGATACGCAATAGATTCAAGGGTGGCGCGCACAATATGTTCACGTTTAACACCGCGGCTTAAACCGACAATAGCACCGCGCGCATACATATCCCAATACGGTGCCCCTAAACCGGTAAAAGCCGGCACCACGTATACACCGTTCGTATCCTCTACAAGCCCTGCATAATACTCGGTTTCAGCTGCATTATACACCAAACGAAGCTGATCGCGCAACCATTGTATCGAGGCTCCAGCCACAAAAATGCTGCCTTCAAGCGCGTATGATACTTTATTATTAATGCCCCATGCAATCGTAGTCAGTAATCCGTTTTTAGACATAATAGGCGTTTCACCGGTGTTCATCAACATGAAGCACCCTGTCCCGTAGGTATTTTTTGCCATACCTGCTTCAAAACAAGCTTGACCAAAAAGGGCCGCTTGCTGATCGCCTGCAGCTCCTGCAATGGGGATATCGGCGCCGCCAAAGGTATGCTCATCGGTTACCCCATAAACACAACTCGACGGCTTTACCTCAGGCAGCATTGAGCGCGGTATATCGAGCTCTTTTAAAATTTCCGCATCCCATTCCAATGTTTTAATGTTAAAAAGCATGGTTCGCGATGCGTTTGTATAATCGGTAACATGCACTTTGCCCCGTGTTAAATTCCAAATAAGCCAAGTATCGATGTTACCGAATAACAGCTCCCCTTTTTCAGCTTGTGCACGGGCGCCTGCAACATTGTCAAGGATCCACTTTACCTTCGTTCCTGAAAAGTAGGCATCGATAATCAAACCTGTTTTTTCGCGTATTTTATCACCCCAGCCTTTTGCTTTTAACGTATCGCAAATGGATGCGGTACGGCGGCATTGCCAAACAATCGCATTATACACCGGTTTACCGGTGTTCTTATTCCACACAACGGTGGTTTCACGTTGATTAGTAATACCGATTGCCGCAACTTCCTCAGGCCGGATACCCGCTTTTTCCAATACCTGCCGCGCTACCCCGCTTTGAGTTCCCCAAATCTCCATGGCATCGTGCTCAACCCATCCAGACTGAGGAAAAATCTGAGTAAATTCCTGCTGTGCAACGCCGACAATAGCGCCCGCTTTATCAAACAATATCGCCCGTGAACTCGTCGTCCCCTGATCAAAAGCCAAAATATATTTTTTCATTCCAAACCTCCATTAAAAATAGCACTCACACCGCCGATACATTAAAATATCGCTTTATAGGCAAGCGCACCGAGCACCCCGCCTATTATGGGACCTACAACAGGCACCCATGCATAATACCACTGACTATCCCCTTTGCCCGGTATCGGCAGCACTGCATGAGCAATACGGGGCCCTAAATCCCGTGCAGGATTAATCGCATATCCTGTCGGCCCGCCGAGGGACATACCGATGACGACAATCAATAAGCCGACTGCAAGCGGCGATACACCGGGTGCAAAGTCATTGGCGCCAATAAAGAGGATACCGAATAAAAGCATAAAGGTACCGATAGCTTCCGTTATCACGTTCGCAACCGGATTATAAATTGCCGGCCCCGTTGCAAATATTCCCAGTTTTTTCCCGGGATCATCGGTTTCTTTCCAA
The DNA here is from genome assembly GCA_052169815.1 of Treponema sp. Lineage (GTDB taxonomy): Bacteria > Spirochaetota > Spirochaetia > Treponematales > Treponemataceae > Treponema. The sequence goes on along the minus strand of JBQNBR010000049.1, from coordinate 8,601 downwards.
TGCGGCAAATAGGTAAGCCATACCAGCACCGCACCAAGGAAAGCGCCTATCATCTGAGCGGCAATATAAGGCGCTACCTCAGTCCACGCTAAATTCCCGATAACAGCCATAGCGACCGTTACCGCAGGGTTAAGGTGCGCCCCGCTGATGGAACCAACCGCATAGATACCCATAGTAACGGCAAGCCCCCACGCAAGCGTAATCACAATCCAGCCTGCATTTTCCGCTTTTGACTTTGTCAAAAGGCAGCCTGCAACTACCCCATCACCGAGCAAAATAAGGATAGCTGTTCCGACAAGCTCTGCTAAAAATGTTGACATTTTTACCTCCCATAAAAAGTCAGGAAGAAAGTATCAACTTTCGATTGACTTTTTACGCACGTTCGTAACGAAGTGAGAACGTGCATATAATATACAAGTTTGCTGCAAAGCAAACTTGGGTAGATAAAAGCCGTACTATCTGTACGGCTTTTATCCCTACCTCCCATAAAAAGTCAGGAAGAAAGTATCAACTTTCGACTGACTTTTAACGAATTGAAAAGTGCTTACTTTACTAGTACCGCATAAAGACAACAGCATACGGCAACATACTATGTGCAACTTTCTGTATACTGCTAGTATAGCATACATTTTTAACAAGGCAAGAAAAAAATATCAGACGAGTTGTATGGTTCGGTTTTTAGACAATTACAGATTATGTTACGCACAGGGATTGAGATATACTCAAACCGCGCGGTAAAGAAACGCAGCTGTTTCGGCGCATAGACGAACTTCAAGCCGCGTATAGCTTGGAAGGGGTCAGCATCACTACAGACGCTATTCATCAAAGACGGCTTGCAATACCTTATCTTTTTGCCGCCAGTTCTTGTCAACCCTCACTTGTAAATCAAGTGCAACCCAATAGGGAAATACTTTCCGCATTTTTACTTGCGAGGCAAGGCGGATTTGCTTTATAAGAGCGGCCCTCTTCCCGATAACCATCGCTTTTTGACTTTCACGCTCAACACAGAGAAAAGCACGGACAAACAGCTCTTTACCGTTCTTTCTAAACGACATGTCTTCTATGCGGACATACAGCGCATGAGGGATTTCATCATAGAGCAGGGCAATCGCTTGCTCACGGATAATCTCAGCAATACGAAATGCAACCGGCTGATCAGTATAGAATTCCTCAGGATAGAGCAAGTCCCCTTCAGGCAATAAGGCAAACAGAGCTTCAATGAGCGGTTTTACGCCTTTTTGGGTTCGTGCAGAAAGAGTAAAAATACAGCTTTGAGCAATGGCAGGCAGCGCTTGCAACAAATGAGCGGCGGTTTGAACGGGTTCAGCATCTACATCATCAATTTTATTGATACCAATAACTATATTTTCTCTATTTTGTAATAATGCACACAGTGCGCGTTCTTCTTCGCCGAAAGCTCTACTTGAATCAACAAGGTAGAGAATAACATCAGCTTCCTGCAACCGATTTTCAGTAATCGATTGTAATTTTTTATTTATTTTTTTTTCACTTATATGGTAGCCGGGCGTATCGATAAAAACGATCTGCCCTGTTTCGGTTGTAACGATTCCGCGTATGGCGTTGCGCGTTGTCTGCGGCAAAGCAGAGACAATGGCTACCTGCTGCCTGCACACAGTATTTAAAAACGTAGACTTACCCACCGAAGGACGGCCTACAATACACACAACGCCACTTTTCATACTAGCAAGCCTGACATTCTGCGCATGAATCGACAACTAGTTTTTTCTCAAGTAACATGAGCACTTTTGTCGGGCAGCCCTCTACACAAATACCACATGAATTACATAATTCGTAATTCACTTCAGGAATTCCATTGATCACTTTAATGGCACCGTTAGGACATTTCTTTTCGCACTTCATGCATTTAATACAACCGGTTTTACAGTTTTTCATGATAACTGCTTTTTTCGGATTTCTGCATGAACAAAGTGCAATAGAACCTTTTTGTGCTGCCCGTACCGTCGTAAGAATATGCTGCGGACAGGTGGCGACACAAACTGCACAGCCAGTACATTTAGCGTAATCAACGTGCGGAAGCCCATCTTCTTTAACGTGAATGGCATCAAACGGACAGGCTTGTTCACAATCGCCTAACCCAATACATCCCCAATCGCATTCTTTTAAGCCATTAACTGAAATCTTTGCCGCTTTACAGGTTTGCACACCGACATAACCCGCTTTGTTTTTACAAACATCATGCGAACCTTGGCACAATAAAACAGCAACTTTGGCATCAGCCGCACCGCCGGAAACCCCCATTATGGCCCCTACTTTTTCTGCAACAGGGCCGGCACCTACCGTACAGCCGTTTACCGGTGCATTACCGCTTGCCACTGCTGCAGCAAAGCCGTCGCAGCCCGGAAATCCGCACGCACCGCAGTTTGCACCCGGTAGTACTTCACGGATCTTTTCTACCGTTTCATCAGGCGCTACATAGAAAAGCTTTTTAAAAAAACCTAATAAAAACCCTATTACGAGGGACAATATCAACGATACAATGAATGTTAAGAAAATACTTTGCATACTCTTATTCCTTTTTACTTAAGGGAACCTCTAAAAACTGGAGTTTTTTCGAGGTGAGCTTGGCTCACCGGTTTTCCCTTAGCTTCCTTTTGCGATGTTTTTCATAAGTTACCGATATATAAAGATTTATGAAAAACTCGTTATCAGCTATGCTGATGTGGCATCTTCTAAAAATCCAACAAGGTTTTTTGCAGATGGCCTTAAATCATTCCGGCAAAACCGCCAAACGCCATCGATAAAAGGGCCGCAGCGATAAACAAAATAGGTGTACCCTTTAAATATTTCGGTATAGGTGCAATATCAATACGCTCCCGTATACCGGCAAATAAAAGCATAGCGATCATATAGCTGAATGCACCGCCGAACGAATAGACCATCGATTGAACAAAGGTGTAATCTGCGGCAACCACATCGAGGGTAACAGCCAAAATAGCACAGTTGGTGGTAATAAGCGGCAAATAAACACCCATTGCGGAATAGAGCGCCGGTGCGGATTTTTTAAGATAAAATTCAACAAGCTGTACCAAACTCGCAATCACCAAGATAAAAATAAGCGTTTGCAAAAACCCAAGATTATACGGCTTAAGTACCAGTTTATACAGCGGATAGGTTGCCGCAGTAGCCATTACCGTAACGAACAAAACCGCCCATCCCATGCCGGTTGATTTTTTTACATCAGAGGTCATACCGATAAATGAACAGAGCGCTAAAAACCGAATAAATACAATATTGTTGACAAAAAGGGCACCAAGAAAAATTTTAAACAGTTCCATTCGTACTTCCCTCCGTTTGTTTTTCACCTTGAGCTGCTTGGGCGGCTTGCTGCTCCGCTTTTAATTTTGCAGCTTGAGCCGCCTGTAATTTTGCTGCCGCTTCCCGCGCAGCCTCCTGCTTTTTCTGCCTTCGCACCGGAATGTCTTGTATAATGTAGGTTACCGAAATCAAAACACCAAATACAAAAAAGCCTCCGGGAGAGTTAGCAAAAAACTTCACCAAAAATGCTTCCGGTAAAACGGAAGTGCCAAACATAGTGCCGCTGCCTAGTAATTCCCGTATAAATGAAATCACTATTAAAACCCAGGTAAACCCAAGTCCCATACCAAGCGCATCAGCAACCGATTTACCGGGACTATCTTTTGAGGCAAAGGATTCAACCCGTCCCATAATGATACAGTTTACTACAATGAGCTTAATAAAAATACCCATTGACTCTGAAAGCTCAGGGGTAAACGCCTGCATGAGCAAATCTACAATCGTAGTGAATGATGCAATAACGATAATAAAGATCGGGATACGGATATCCTTCGGAATAAATTTTCTAAAAATACTAATGATGAGTTCACTTAATACAATAACAAAGCTCATAGCAAGCCCCATACCGATACCGTTTGCCACCGTTGTAGTAATTGCAAGGGCGGAACAGAGCCCAATCATCAGCATGATAAGCGGATTTTCTTTTACTAAGCCATTAGTAAAAATACGCACATAATTTTTCATTGCAACTCCTATAAAACTTTTAAGAGCCCGCTGATACATGCATCACTGTACACCACAGATCCCAACATGCTCAAAAAAGTTTTTAGCCGTGCGCTATACGCACCTCTCATTACAGATAAAAACTGACAGCACTATCACCATAGGCGCCGGTTTTATCACCACTCCTTAATTCTAACCGTCGGTTCAGTTTGAACCAGAAAACCCTTGTTCATTGATATAGGCAGCCGCTGCATCAACCGCTATCTTTACAATACGAGTTACTGCAGTAGAGGTAATAGTTGCCCCTGTAATTGCTTGAATATCATTGCCGAGCGCAAAAGAATCTTTAACGGATTTATTGCGGAATTGACCGATAAACGGCTCTTCCGCCGCTTTTAACCCGATACCAGGTGAATCCGTAAAGGTTAAAAATTGAATCATCACGAGGTTTCCCGCCACATCGATACCGGCCAGAATAGTAGCCTGCGAATAGGTACGACCGCTTACCGTGACAATAACGCCCACCGGTTTTTCACCTTGAAAAGCGGTATACGATTCGCCAAAAGTTACCTTATTAACCGCTTGAGGAATACCTTCGGTAATAGGGCGGAAGGAGTCAGCGTCTGGAAAGAGCGCTTTGAGCGCTTTTTGCGTTTTTGCTTCTTTAGCTTGCTGAATGTATGGAAGGGTAAGCATATTAACCGCTGCAAGCGCAAGGCATGCAACCACGGTATATGCCGCTAACGTAACGGATAATTTAATCATTTGTTTCATTTGGCACCTCCTGCTTTTGCTTTCGGAGCAGGCTTTACAAATCCATATTTTCGAGAAATAATTCTATTTAAAAAGGGTACCAGTGAATTCATAATAAGGATACTAAACATAACGCCTTCAGGCATCCCCGCAAAAAGACGCATGAGCGCTGTAATGAGCCCGCACCCTGCCCCAAATAATAGGCGCCCCCACGCAGTAACCGGCGATGTTGCGTAATCGGTTGCCATAAAAACAGCACCGAATAAAAGGCCACCGCTACAGATCACCGCTACCGGAGGATAACCGGCAATAGCCATAACAGCCGTTGCTACCACAACCATGGAAACAGTAATACGCCACTCAAGTACTCTTCGCCACAATAAATAGATAAAACCTACCAGAATGAGAAGGGCACTGCTCTCTCCGATACAACCGGCATGATTTCCTGTAAACAACAGCACATACAGTTCGTTCAAAGAAGAAACGCCCATTTTTTCAGCGACAGATTGCATAGAAGGCATCACACCGTCTGACAGTTTAAGGTAGGCAAGCGGCGTGGCCGTACTCATAGCATCAAAACCTTGATGCGGCATCACCCACGACGTCATCAGCTGCGAAAAACTCACAAAGGCAAAAGCGCGTCCAATGAGTGCGGGGTTAAAAGGATTAGCTCCTAATCCACCGAAAAATTCTTTTGCAACCACGATAGCAAAAAAAGCACTTAACACGACAATCCATAGCGGCAAAAGAGGCGGCAATACCAAAGCCAAAAGCAAGCCCGTTACCACAGCGGAGAGGTCTTTTATACGGATATCTTTTTTTAACAGCTTACGAAAGCCCGCTTCGCATGCTACCGCCGTACCCACCGACAGTACTATTCGTATAAGCGCAGGCAACGAATAAAGGTAAATGCCATATACCGTTACAGGAGCCAACGCTATCAACATATCACGCATAATGATCTGCGTTGTAATGGGGCTAGCGACGTGCGGTGCAGGAGAAAGAAACAACTCGTTTTTAGTTAATTCACTCATACCTATTTTCCTCCTTGTGCAGCAGCCTTAGCAGCTTCTTTTTGCTTTGCATCTCTTAATATTTGCTTACCAACTTTGAATCGCTGCACAAGCTTTATCCGTGCAGGGCAAATGAATGAACACGCGCCGCATTCTACACAATCCATAAGGCCACAGCGTACTGCAGTTTCAAGGTTATTTGCTTTCAACGCGCGAATCATCAATACCGGCATTAAACGGCAGCTACAGGCTTGGATACACTTACCGCATCCGATACAGGGCCCTTCGTCTTCAAGCGTAACTTCTTCGTTTGTTAAAAACAAAACGCCTGAAGTATTTTTCTGGACAGGAAAATCAGCGCTTTTCATCGAAAAGCCCATCATAGGCCCGCCTGAAATAATTTTGACTACATTGGCTTTTAACTGAATGACATCAGGAATGAGATCACCAATACAGGTGCCGATAGGAGCCACCACATTAACTGGTTTTTCACAACCGCCTCCGGAAAGGGTGAGGGGACGGTCAATAAGGGGTTTGCCTTGACGGAAGGATTCTGAAATAGCTTTCAGGGTTCCCACATTATTAATCATACAGCCGATTTGAAAGGGTAAACCGCCTGACGGGATTTCCCTTCCTACCACCGCATCAGTAATACTTTTTTCACCGCCTTGCGGGTATTTGGTTTTACAAAGCTGCACGGAAATAGCGGCGGCACCGGGAACCGATGCTTCTTTTAATTTTGCAATCGCTTTTTCCAGTACCGGCACTAAATGCGCTTTATTATCCTCTAAGGCAATAATGCCCTGCGGAGCGCCGGTAATGTGCATAACAATCGCCATACCATCTACGATGCTTTCAGCATCGCGATAGAGTGAAGCTGCATCAGTACAAAGATAAGGCTCACACTCTGCGCCGTTTCCCAGCACATAGTCTATTTTGGCATCTTTCGGAGGACTGAGCTTGACATGCACCGGGAAAGACGCGCCTCCCATACCGGTTAATCCTGCATCACGTATACGTTGAAGCGCTTCTTCTTTCGTGCACGCAAACGGATCAAGCGGAGGCATGAACGCTTCTGTAGTATCTTCTCCTATTTGAATTGCAATACACGGCACTTCAGAATTCCCGGTAACTAAATGAGGTTCGATTTTTTTTACCGTACCTGTCACTGATGCGTGAACAGGAGCAGACATAAATTTATCGGATTCTGCAATTTTTTGGCCGCGTACAACCGCATCGCCAACCTTAACCAGAGGAGTATTCGGCGCTCCTCCCTGCGTAACAGGAATCCATACCATCTTGGTAGAGGGTATCACAGATAAAACATCGGATTCGGCAGAAACAGCTTTCCTTTCGGGGGGATGCACACCACCCCTAAATGATTTAGTACTCATTCTTTTATGATATACTAGTTACGAACTAAGGTCAATAAATTTTCGCTGGTATCTATAAATTGTTTGCTAATCATGGAAGGAGAGCAGCAAGTCTACTGCAGCAGTGTTAAAAGCTGTCCGATTGCCTTATATTTCCACTGCACATCCTCACGGTTTTAGAGCAGGCAGGTAAAAGGCGCAAACAAAAATTAACCGCTGGTACACCCAAGAATGCACTTCCATATACATTCTTGAGCTGTTCTGTTTGGAATCAGTGTCATCCGTGCAACTTCTGATACTTGAGGATTAATTGTTATGAAGTTATAAAGTAATTACAAGAATAGTTATAAAAACTTAGACTTTGAATTTAGAAACCTCTTTCGCTAAGCTCTCAATACTCTGCTTGTTCTTCTGTGTAATCTCGCTTACTTCCTGTACGGCGTTGCTGATTTGTACCGCACCTGAGGACATCTCGTTCATGCTTTCGGTGATGACACGGGTAAGGCCATCCAGTTTTTGCATTTCAGTGGCGACACCCTCTCCACCTTTGAGCATCTCCTCAGAGCCCGCTTGCACTTCTGTTGTGACTGTATTGATGTTTTTAATGGCAACAAGTACTTCCTTGCTGCCATTTTCCTGCTCATCCATCGCTTCGGTAAGCTGAGCGCTCATCTCTTTTACTTGCTCAGCAAGGGTGAATATCGCATTGAACTTTTCCTCTACCGTTTTGGATGAGGCGGAAAGAGTTTCAATTTCACCTGATAGGTTTTTAAGGGTGGTAGTGATGGTTTTCCCTTGCATGGAAGATTCTTCTGCAAGCTTACGGATTTCGTCTGCAACCACAGCAAATCCTTTACCGGCTTCTCCTGCATGAGCGGCTTCGATAGCGGCGTTCATCGCAAGCAAATTCGTTTGCGAAGCGATATGTTGAATAACGCTCGAGGCTTCCATGAGCGAACCGGACTCTTCGGCAATCTTCTGCGTTACGCTGTTGGAGGTTACCAGTATTGCTTTACCGTCGCCGGTTGCCGTAGTAAGGCTTTTGATTACTTCATCAGTTTTATCAAGTGTTTGCCCGATAGAAGCAATGTTGGCAACCATCTGTTCAACTGATGCAGACGATTGAGCCACGCTGCTCGCTTGTATCTCAATGCTGGTATTCAGCTGCTTAATGGTACGGACAATCTCTTCGATGGTAGCGGCGGTTTCGGTAACACTCGCTGCTTGGGTCATTGCTTGCTGTTTGACTCCGTCAATGTTCGCGCTAATTTGGTGCACGGCGCTGGCCGTTTCAGTCATATTGGAAGCGAGCTCAGAGCCGATTTCTTTCATATCGTTGCTATTTACCCCGACCTGTCGGATAGAAGCGCCGATTTTGGAAATAGTTTGATTAAAGTACTGTGATAAGTCGGTAATTTCATTATTGCCGTGCACCGGTAAAC
>JBQNBR010000048.1:0-15745 GCA_052169815.1 Treponema sp. | reverse complement strand
CGGCGGAACGAGCAGCGGTGCGGTTGCTGGTGGTGGTTCGTATAGTTCTACCAAGGCTCCGCTTACGCCTGAGGGAAAGGCGCTGCCTGGTTCGGTTGAGCATAAAGAGCAGGGGGATGAAGGGCATGAGGATGGTAAGGATAAAAAAGCAACGAAATATGTCATGCTAAAAAATGTGGGTGATAGTGGTGTAAATCACTATATGAAGCTTGAGGGTAACGACTATCCAGATGCTGCTAAATATGCAGGAGAGGGGGCTAAAGTGTCCGTAGAAGTGGCATCTACTGCAGATGATGCAGCTATTCAGCAAGCACTGAAAGAGGCCGTAGATAAGTATGTTAAAGGTTTAAATGGTTATAATGACACCAAATTATATAAGCTTTACACAAAGAGCGATGGGAATGGTGGTGAAGTGGCAGATGCTGATTATGCTGATGGTAAGGAAATTTTCATCGGTGTACGGCCTAAAAACGACCACGTGTATATCACTATTAAAGCGGTAGAGAGTGCGTCTGGTAACTATAAAGTTCCTGATAGTGATGCTGACGGTTCTGCCAATAGTAAGCTAAGCACGAAGACCTTCCTTAAAGAACATAAAAGTACTGATAAAGTTGCTGATATCACCGTTGCAGCTAGTGTAGTAACTGCACTTAAGAAAGTACTTGATGACGCAATAAAAAATGGTGAGGGTACAAACAACGCTATAACAATACAAGATGCACAGGGTAAGTATTGGTACTTTAAAAACAAGGATTGTACGGAGCCTTTGGATTTTAGCGGAGCTACGAACGATTCTGTGCTTGTAGATGGTGTTGTCATTTATATTGCTAAACGTATTAATTAATTTAAAAAAACATACACACACGGGCGTGCCCTGTGCACCCCGTGCGTAAGAGTACGCTGCCGGGCACGGGCTAAAATCTGGCAAGGATTTTTAAAAGCCGCCTGGCAGCCCATAATCTTGACCTCTTTATCTTCGGTCTGGTCTTTAACTGGTGTTAGGGGTAGGGGCCAGGCCGTCTTTGTCCCTGCTGCTTGTCAACGCATACCACTATCTTCCGTGGTATTTTTCGTCCCTTGTAGTCCAATTTGCATGTTGAGGTATGTTATGGTATAATGGAGAGATAGATGTTAAACGGAAACTGCCGATGGGCGTACAGAGTTTTAAGGATTTACGGGAGAAAAGGAGCTGTTTAGGGATCTGTATCTTGAAGGAGCGGAAGAAGTACTGGCTGTAGACGGGCAGCGTGAAGCATGGCAGGAGTATTCGGTGCTGTATCTGGATTTCAATGTTGGACAATATGATTTAAAAGATGCGTTAAATGAGCGGCTGCATGTACTGTTAAAGGATGCGGAAGCTCAGTATGGCATTACGCCGTCAAAAGAAGAGCAGCCTTTTTTTGCTTCGCGTTTTGAACGATTGATAAAAACCGCTTACCGGCGAACTGGCAAGCAGGTGGTTGTTTTGGTGGATGAATACGACAAGCCGTTATTACAGACGATGGGAGTAAACGAGGGGCTTAATGAAAGCTACCGAATGATGAGGTAAGGTACGGTTTTTTAGAAAACCTGCTGCCTGAGTATACGAATCTAACGCTAGCGGAAACAGGGAAGTCAGTGGTGCAATTTACAAAAGATATAGAAGCTGGGAATGTAGAGGGGATGATGGAGCGGCTGCGGTCGTTGATAAGCAGTATACCGTATGATAATTACAGCGAAGAGAAGGTGCAGTTGAGGGAGCAGAATTATCAGGCGGCGGTGTACTTGGTATTTGCGCTGATGGGGCAGTTTGTGCAGAGTGAGGTGCACTGTTCTAGCAGTACCGCCATGGAGGGCGGTGGTTCTACGCAACGCCAAACCTATACACGGAGGTATAGGTTTGACGTTGCGGATTGTGTAGTGGAAACTGGGGATGCCATTTACCTGTTTGAGTTTAAGCTGAGCGGGAGCGGGAGTGCGGAGGAAGCCTTGGATCAGATAAAAGAGAGGCAGTATGCAACACCGCATCTGGTAAGCGGGAAGAAGGTGGTGCTGATTGGCAGTAGTTTTGATGAAAAGGCGCGGACGCTAAAAGAGTGGGCGGTAGCGTCCGGGTAATGGGTTAATGGGATTTTTTCTTTTCCAACTTTCCGGCTCTTTCCACAGGTGCTTGTTTGTGGTATAGTAAACCTGGTGCGATATCTCCTTTGTCGCACCAGGTTTACTATAATCATATTCTATTGAAGTGTAACGTAGCTTGCATAGTACAGGCTTCGTTACGCACGTATAGGGAGGAATAACATGAGTACCATCATCGATCGTTTATCAAAACACGTTGCAGACATGAGCGTTTTTTACACCAAGCTGCATAACTATCACTGGCATGTCAGCGGTTTAGAGTTTATGCCAACACATGTCTTAACCGAAGGCTACTACGAAGGCATTACCGAAAACTATGATGCGCTTGCAGAAAGAATAGTACAGCTTGGCAGCGCGGCTCCTGCTTCGTTAAAAGAGTATTTGGCCTTAGCAACTATTAAGGAAGAACCCAAAAAATCTTTTGCGGTAAAAGAAGTGCTCAGTGCGGTAAAAGCAGATTTTGAATACCTGATAGCAGAACTGCGTGCAACGCAAAAAATGGCTGCTGATTCAGGAGATTGCACCACTGATTCTATCATTACCGATATCATTGCTGATTACGAAAAGAAACTGTGGATGCTGAACGCCAGTTTAAAATAGTTTGTATGCGGACAGTCCCCGCTAAAAGGTGTGGCTGTCGCGCTAAGTTATAAAAAGTAAAAAAGTGTCCGGAAATACTTTTGGAACAATCTTAAGCGTTACTACGTTCGGCGAAAGCCATAGCTGTGCAGTTGGGGCCGTTATTACCGGCTGCCCTGCCGGCATTGCGCTTTCTGCTGAAGATTTCAGTGCAGACCTTGATGCACGTAAACCCATCCATTTTTTTGAAACAAGCCGCAGTGAACCTGATATACCGGAAATCCTTTCCGGTATCTTTGAAGGGTACACGCTCGGCACTCCCATTGCGGTCCTCGTGCGCAATACAGAAGCCCGCCCGCATGACTACGAAGCATTAAAACATATTTACCGGCCCGGTCATGCGGATTTTACCTATGAGGTAAAATACCGCCGCCGCGACTGGCGCGGCGGCGGGCGGGCTTCCGGCAGGGAAACGGCGGCGCGGGTGCTTGCGGGAACTGTAGCCAAAAAAATACTGGCTGCGCTTTCCCCGCCTGATCAACCCATAGCCATTGACATCTACGCTGTTGAAATTGCTGGTATCCCCTGCGAACCTATCACCATACATTCGCCGCTGCCGCCTCCTATCGAAGCTCAGCTCTGTGCTATCCGGCAAGCGGGGAATTCTGCCGGCGCGATGCTGGAATGCAGCATACGGAACCTCCCCGCAGGGATCGGGGAACCGGTGTTCTGTAAACTTGAAGCAGTCCTTGCGCAAGCGCTGCTCTCTATCGGAAGCGTAAAAGGGATTGCATTCGGCAGCGGCTTTGACCTGTGCCGTATGACCGGCTTGGAAGCAAACGATATAACCCGCAATCACCAGGGAGGCATTGCAGGCGGCATTTCGGACGGCAATACGCTTGTGTACCGTATTGCCGTAAAACCGGTTCCCTCCATTGCCGCTGAGCAGCACGTGTATACCGATGCAGGGACATGTATCCCGTATAGTATACAGGGACGTCATGATGTGTGTTTATTTAGAAGAGTGATGCCGGTTGTGGAAAGTATGACCGCGTTGGTGCTTGCAGATCTGCTACTGCAGCAAAAAGTAAACAGTCTTTAGGGCATCTCTAAAAACCTTGTTGGATTTTTAGAAGATGCTTCATCAGCACAGCTGATAACGAGTTTTTCATAAGTCTTTATATATCAGCGACTTATGAAAAACATCGCAAATAAATCTAAGGAAAACCTTGAAAAACTGCATTTTTTCAAGGTTCCCTTTAATGGACGATACTGGGTTTGAACCAGTGACTTCTACCGTGTGAAGGTAGCACTCTACCGCTGAGTTAATCGTCCGTTGAATGTTGTGTATTTTTAACTCTTGTAAAGATACTAACAAATTTTCCCTTTTTTGACAATACCCGGCTTTTATTGATGCTACAGATTAGACCTGGTGCGATAACTTACGTTTCGCACCAGGTCTATTATCTAAATCTAATATTAGCCCATTTGATAAAATCAACCAATGAAAAGACATGAATGGTTTTATCGTTATTATAATCAGATGTATATTTTTTGGATTTAACTGTTTCTTTTAGCCATGTTATTGCGCCTGCTTTTGCACCTCCTCCATCAACAATAATGACAATTTCTTTTTCAGGCATCGCTTCGATACAATTTAAATAAAGGTAAGGAAATTTCTCATCAACACTTCCATTTGATTGCTGCCATTTACATTCAATTCTAATTTCACAACTGAATTTTTTCGATTTCAATAAAAATTCCGTATTTCCGTCATGGTGATAAATATTCTTAAATGGACAATTTTCCAATAAAAGTTCATCACCATACTTTTCGCGATTTTTAGCCCATGTTCGGTATTTTATGATTTCAAAACCTTTTGCTTGAAACGTAGTTTCAACTGTTTTTTCAAGTATTTTACCTTGATTGCTTGCTAATGCACCTTGTTCATTGGATTGCACGATAGAGCTCCTGTCCGGCATCTGAAATTTGCATTAATTTCCTTTTTGTTAATTCGCAATACTCTCTATTAATTTCAATTCCAATATAGTATCTCTTGCCCAGAATTGTAGATGCAACGCCGGTAGTACCGCTGCCGTTAAAAGGATCAAGAATAATGGCATTGTCATTTGTTGATGCTAAAATGATACGTTTTAACAATGATAGTGGTTTTTGCGTAGGATGTTTGCCAAGTTCCTTTTCTCCTACGCCAGGGGTTGGAATTGACCATACCGATCGCATCTGTGCATGCTCTTTTTTCAATTTATCTTCAGGGAAAAAACCATTTTTCATTGTATCATAGTTGAACGTATGTTTTGATTTTTTGTCTTTTCGTGCCCAAATGAGAGTTTCGTGCGATGCAGTAAAAAATCGGCAGCTTAAATTCGGTGCCGCATTCGGTTTAAACCATGCAATATCATTTAAAATATGAAAATTATTTCTTTGTAGTAAATATCCGCACTGATAGATACTATGGTACGTACCGCTAATCCAAATTGTTCCTTCCGGCTTTAGAGCGCGCTTACAAGCGGCTATCCAAGCGTTATGAAACTCCATATCCGTTTCAAGTCCATTGCTTTTATCCCATGTTCCTTTGTTCACGCTTATCATGTGTCCATTTTGGCATGTAAAACCATCGTTTGACAGCATATACGGCGGATCGGCAAAAATCATGTCAATGGAGCCATCCGGAATCCGTTCAAGCGCTTCAAGGCAATCAGCATTAAAAATAGTATTAGTAGCATCTTCATAATAGGGTGCTAAACTAGTTTTAGGTGCAACAATAGATGCGATAAGGTTTTCATACGCTTGATCTGAGAAGCGCATATTGTCAATTATCTGAATATGTTGTTTAGTCATAATTATTCCCGTGAACATTAAACCTATTCTAAAACTTACGTTTCAGAATAGGTTTATTATATACTATGATCGATAAAAATCCTATACATTACTTTTCGGTAGTATGTTTCTCCTATTCGCCTCTTGACTCTATGAGTACTTATATTGTATTTTATACAATATAATAAATACAATAGATTGGCGCGAGCGGTGATATTACTGCTTGTACGAACTCGTTACGATACCATATTTTATAGTAAGGAGAATGCAATGGAAAAGATCACGGTGTTTTTGATTGTGTGCTTGATAAGCGGCATCGGTAGTCCTCTTTTTTGTAGCGGACGCATTGACGAACGAAGCGGTGCACCGTACGATAGAAGCGGATACTACAATGCCGAGTGGCTGGATACCGTGATAGACGGCAGTATTCCGCTCAGCGAACTGCCGGAAAGGATTACGGTTACCAATTACAACGCTTCGTTAACCGTCCGCACCGATCCTGCAGCGGATTCGCTTCGGTATACGATAAAAGGATTGCCTGCAAAAGCGGTAAGCATACAGAAAAGCAGTACCGCACTGATGCTTACCGAACGGGAGATCCGTCCGCGCGATAGACAAACCGGCAACAGCTGGGATATGATCCTTGCCGATATTGAGCTCGTTATTCCGGCATCGGGCTCTATCACAGAGCTCAATGTACGTTCGGTTATCGGAGATACCCGCATGAGCGGAGTGTCCTGCGATACGTTCGAAGTGCGCTCAGATGTTAGTCGGCTGTCTATTTCCGATAGTACCTGTAAAACGTTTATAATAAAAAGCGGCGTATCGGCGCTTAGGCTGAGCAATATAGCGTGCAGTACCTGCGAGGTTACCACGAGTACGGCTCATGTATTTATAGAAAATTTTCAGGCGGCAAAAGAGGCGGTTTTTCATACCTCTACCGGCAATGTAGAGATACTGAACGGCGCCTTGCACGATCCTTTTTTTGATTTAACCGGCGGTTTGGATTTTACCGGTACCTTGACAGGCACTGTGCAGCTGGAAGGCGGCATCAACACGGTTGCTATGGATTTACAAAACTCAAGCGGGATACGCCGCTTTGATATAACCGGTTCGGTAGGGAAGATACGGTTAAAGCGCTTTTCCGCCGAATCGCTTACGCTGGATACTTCAACGGGAAGTACCCGGCTTGATGCCGTCAATGCCGGTAAAGCGGCGATTCGGGCAAGTACCGGATCGGTGCATTGCACTCATTGTACGCTGCAAAATGCGCGCGTCGTACTGAGTACCGGAGCTTTCGATTTTTCGGGGCTCTTAAAAGCAGATTGCACCATTGAACAATCAACCGGCCGCGTTGACTTGGACATTAGCGCACCTCAAAAGGATTACTGCGTTTATTTTGAGAACGTCCCCAGCTTTACCCGCAGCGTGTATGTAAATGGCAGAGCGGTAAATAGTACTATCGGAGAAGAAGCAGGCGCCAAACATAAGCTGCGCATCAAAGGCAGTACGGGGCGCTGCTCTATCAGGTTTCTTGAGTAAGGTGCCCTGTAGTAATTTTGTTGCCTAATTTGTATATCGAATAGAAGGAAAATGAATAAAAAATGAACGGAAAACGCCCTATTATATTGTTCATCAGTGTACTGCTGCCCGCTTTCGTCCACGCTGCCGATAGCATCGACAGGTATCAGCAGCTGTTACAGTACCGCATTCAAAACGATAGCGCTTGCAGGAAACTGCAATTGGAAAGCCAAATCGCCGCTCATCAAGCGGAAAAGACAAAGCTGGAATCGCTGGTAACGGTTGAGCTCGGAAGCGAAGACACCGCTATTACGTTAAACAAGGATCCCGGCAAAATAGGGTTTAATATGGCTCCGTATGTAAGCGTGCAGCTTCCCTCCTATAACAACACCGGCATACGGCTTTCGCTGCCCTATGCTCGATTTTCCCCGCCTCCGAACAATGCAGGCGGTGCACAGGGGGAGATGCAGCAGCGTTTGGGGGCAGGCTTTATGATTTCTACCGATATTTATTCAACCAATGCAGCGGCCAAAAGGCTGATGCGCAGCCAAGCTGAGTTTGCGGCAGCTGAGGCAGAGCAAAAAGCGCAGGAGGGCATTGCCCTTGCAGAAAAGCAGTTTTTGACAGACTTGCAGCACCTTTTTGATACCTATACTACCTTACTTGAAAAAGAACTAGCCGAAGTGCAGGCGGAAATCCGCACTAAGCAAGCCGATGCACAAGGGTACTCTGAATCGTCAACGAAGATGCGGACTACCAAACTCGCATTGATGAGCGCCAAGCGGGAAAAACAGGCTGCCGCTTTAACCTTTGGTTCGGAATTTAAACTGTTCAGCGAAAGCTGCGGGCAAGATGTCTCCGAATCCGAGAGCCGAACCTTTTTAACCGAGCTGGCGGCTGCGGTACCGGTGCAGGAACTTGCAGATATAGAGCAGTTTTCGCCAGTCTCTTATAAAGCGCTCATACAAGCGGAACATACCGCTGCCCAAAATAGCGCAAAGCAGGATATCGAACTTTCCCCGTTTTCGCTTGGTGCTGAGGCTGGCTACCGTTTCGGTGCGCAAAAAGGGGAAGCATTTTCTGCGCAACACAATAATGAGCATACTATCTCAGCAGGGCTCCATATGAAGTTTCCGGGTGGCAAAATATATACGGGAGTAGATACGCCGCTTTCAGATCCTTCCACAAGTACGATTAAGCTGGGTGTCAGCTGGAACCCGTTCTTTATCCGATATCAAAAACTTGCGGTAGAAAACGCTGAGCTTGCGCGGAATATCGACCAAATCCGCATTGAAGATGCCAAACGGGCCTATCAACGGCAGGTACAAAGCAGTAAAATATCCAGTGAGGCTATTGCATGGCAGCAAAAAGTTACTACCGAAGAACTCGCGCTGTATCGTCAGAATGCTGAAGACCACGCCGGCTGGTACAAAGCGGGGCTCATTACCTCATTTGATCATTTACAGGCGGTCTTGGAATACAGAAAAGCTGTCATACGGAATGCAAAGGCTAAAACCGCCATTATTATTTTTAATCATGAAACCAAATTGCTGTTTCAGTGATTCTTATCGGGTGCGTAAACCGCAAGCGGGATTATAAAAGTAGTTACGGAGGAATATATGGGACTTCAGCAAAAAGCATTTATGCTGAAAAAACGAAAAGCACGGAGGAAGCGCTTCATACGCACTTTTTTGGTACTCGCAGTACTCGCCGGTGCTGCGTGGTTCTTCTTCTTTAAGCCTACGGCCAAACAGCAGCAGACCTTGCCGCCTTTAACGGTGAAAAAAGAAATTGAGCATAACCAAATTGAAATATCAGGCTATATTGAGGCGGCACAAGCGCAAGTGTTGGAGGCCCCCGGAGAAGGCTTTGTGGAGAAGGTCTATATAAAGGAAGGTTCCCGTGTAAAAAAGGGAGCAGTACTGTTTACGCTTGATACTGACGCTCAACGGTATCGGCTTGCAGAGCATGAATTCGCGATGAGGCAGGAACGGATCCATGGGGCAGCTCAAAAGTTGCAGCTCATGGAGCAGCAGCGGAAGCTCCTGAAAAAGCAGCTGGACGATCGGAAGATTCATGCAAAATTTAACGGTATTGTTGCTGCCTTAAAAATCACGCAAGGGCAGTATGTCAAGCCGAAAGATCAATTCGGCACGCTCATCGATCGCAGTTTTCTCAAAGCTACGGTTGAAATTGCCGAAAGCGATGCTTCCCGACTTGCCGTCGGGCAAAAAGTGGATATGTCGTTTCCGGCTGAACCGGAGGTCAAAGTGCAGGCGGAGGTTATCTCGTATCCTTCAATCGCGCGGCTTACTGGGCTTGGGCGTACGGTTGTCGATACGCTCATCCGCCTCGATAATCCGCCTGAAAAAATACTGCCGGGTTACTCATTCAATGGCATAATCGTAACCGGCGCCGATTCGGAGGCGCTCATCGTTGAGCAGGACGCCATCCGCTACGTTGAAGGCAAACCCTTTGTCGATAAAGTTACCGGCGACACCACTGAAGAAATAGCGGTAACCGTTGAACCGTACCTGAAAGGTTTTGTAAAGATTATCTCCGGCGTACAAGAACACGATATGCTGAAAAACCAAGCGAAGATGGGCAGCAGGTGGTAGGATGGCCGGTATGAGAACAGGGATGATTGTCTCGCTTGATTCAGTGGTTAAAACCTTCTTTATGGGCGAAAACGAAGTGCACGCCTTGCGCGGTGTTTCGTTCGATATACCGGAAGGCAGCTTTGTTTCCCTGATGGGGCCGTCAGGTTCAGGAAAAACCACCTGCATGAACATGATCGGCTGCCTTGACCGCCCAACAGAAGGTGCTATCTACGTTGACGGGGAAAACACCGCTGAAATGAGCGGAAAGGAGCTCGCATTTTTACGCAACAGGACTATCGGCTTTGTGTTTCAGCAGTATTTTTTACTGCCCACGCTCACCATCCTTGAAAACGTGATGCTGCCGCTGCGGTATCAAGGCATGCCGTTTTCCGAACGGAAGAAGCTCGCCGCAGCAGAGCTGGACAAAGTTGGCCTGAGTAACCGGCTCAAGCACCGGCCGAGCGAGCTTTCCGGAGGACAAAAGCAGCGGGTGGCCATTGCCCGCGCCCTTGTTACCCGCCCTAAGCTGATTCTGGCCGATGAACCGACAGGCGCCCTCGATTCCGAGACGGGGCAATCGGTGCTCGACCTTTTTTTTGACATCAACCGGCAGGGAACGGCGGTGATTATCGTTACCCATGATCCTGACATCGGTGCAACGGCTCCGCGCTCCATTCATCTTAAAGACGGAAGAATAACCTCCGATACGGCGGGCGGCGTACATGTTTGAAGACATCCTTTCGGCGCTGCATAACTTCCGCCACAATAAAATGCGCACGCTCCTTTCGCTTTTGGGGATTATGATCGGGGTAAGCTCTGTCGTCCTTACGATGAATTTGAGCCGCTCGCTTGCAGAGAGTATTGCCTTGGACTTTAAGGATTTGAGCAATGCCATCATAAGCGTTATGCCGCAGTCGTGGCGAAACCGTAACATTGTTTTTAACAACCGCTATACGGAAATGTTAAAAAAACGAATTCCAGAGATAAAAAACGTTTTTTTATTTGACACGTTTAACGCGACGGTGTTCCGTGGACGGCTGAACGCAGGATCCAAGGAGTGCTACGTAGTAGATTACGGCTACATCGAGGCGAATAGATGGAAACTTGAATACGGAAAGCCGTTTACCGTTTCGGATTTTATGAGCGGTGCGAGGAAAGTAATTATCGGAGAAGATATTGCGAAGGGGCTATTCCCCGAAGGGAATGCCGCAGGGAAAACGTTGACGTTGTCGATAAGAGGCGGCAATAGTGCACCGCTGCTTTTTACCTGTACCGTAAGCGGCGTGCTTAAAACCAAGCAAACCGGTATGGGGCAAATGCAAAAGTATGTGCTTATTCCGCGCGCCTTTTTAATCCGGCAGCTTGGCCGCAAAGATGTGGGCGCGCGCGTGGAAGTAGAAGTATACGATACCGTAACGGATTTTGAATCGGTTGAGCTTGCTATTAAAGCGGCCTCCGATGAGTTTGCAAAAAGCAAAAATACGGTGCGAATGTGGTCGGCGCGGTCGATGCAAAAGCAGATCCAAAGTAGCCTTGCTATGATTGCCGCCGTGCTGTCCGGTATTGCAGGGCTTTCGCTTTTAATCGGAGGCGTTGGGATTATGAACATAATGCTGGTTACCGTTGCTGAAAGGCGGCAGGAAATCGGTATCCGTAAGGCGCTTGGGGCTACGACCGGTGCGATCCTTTCGCAATTTTTGACAGAGTCGGCGGCCATCAGTATCGTCGGCGGAGGAATAGGCCTTGCAGCAGGTTTTTTGATCAGCCTCGTAGCTATTACTCCGGTTCTAAAGCAATTTTCAGGCGGCAGCGAAGTGGTTGTGGCTTTTAACACGCAAGGGGCTGTTATCGCCTTCCTCATTTCCGCCAGCGCGGGTATTTTCTTCGGGCTTTATCCTGCGTGGCAGGCGGGAAAACTCGATCCAGTCAAGGCGCTGGAGGAAACGTAGCGGCATGGGCGGAGGCGGATATCCTTCTCCCCGATTGTATACAGCAGGAAGGAGGCTTTGCAGGCGCCGCCGGAAAAGCCTCCGCACCGGTGAGCAGCAGAGGGGAGAAGATTGGAGCCGGAGACCGATTTTTGCGATGCAATCGCAAAAAGCCGCCCGGATACATGAGCGTAAAATTATGAGAGACTAGAGAGAAATTAAAGGGATACGTATGCTGGAAGACTTTATCAATGCGTTCGATAATTTCCGTAGTAAAAAGTTGCGGACGGTGCTGTCCCTGTTAGGTATTGCGATCGGTGTTACCGTTGTTACCATTATCAGCAATATCGGCAGCTCCATGCAGGCGAGCATGATAAAACTGTTCAATCTTGATACGATGAATACTATCGAAATTCAGCCGCGCTGGGATTTTAGCAAGCAAAAGTTTTGCATCACCCTTACGGAAAAATATCGTACCGAACTGGAAAAAAACGTCCCGTTTATAAAAAACGTGTTTTATACGGGGGTTTTTAACGCGAACCTATCGCATAATGCGTTAACCATTGAAAATAAGGGAATAAATGGAATTGAGTACGGCTGGCTTGAAGCGAACAAGTATACCTTGCTCTATGGATCGAGCTTTACCCTTGATGACTTTGCAAACCGCCGCCATAAAATAATGCTGGGAGAAAAAGAGGCAAATACGCTCTTTCCGGAAGGCAATGCCGTTGGAAAACCGGTAACCGTTACCGTTTCGTATAGAACCGATAGCGGCGGCCGGACATTTATTCCTTTTTCGTTCGAAGTGTGCGGCGTTGTGGCGGCAAAAGACGATAGGGTTGCCGGTACCGAAGCCTACTTTATTCCGCGTTCGTTCGTTGTCGAAGATATGGGCATTGGGAAAAACGATTCGGATTATGCCGTTGTTCAGCTATACGATTCCGCTTATGTTGACGAAGCGATGGAGCAGATAAAAGCATTTTCCGATTCGTTTGCAAAAACGAGTAATTCGCTGTGGATATCTTCTCAAAAAGAAATCATGCAGGAGATCAATGCGCAAATCGGCCTTATCAGCGCCGTCCTTACGGTGATTGCAGTTATGTCGCTCATTGTCGGCGGTATCAATATTATGAATATCATGCTTGTTACCGTAACGGAGCGGAAAAAGGAAATCGGCATCCGCAAGGCGCTCGGGGCAAGCGAAGCGGTTATCCGCAATCAGTTTTTGGTTGAGTCCGCAACTTTAAGCTTGACGGGCGGCGTGTTCGGTATGCTTTTTGGCGGAGGCATGAGCATGTTACTGGTACAAACCGTCTTTCAGTCAGGCGACTTTGAAATGGTTTTTGCCCCGAATATATCCGGCTCGCTTATTGCTTTTGCCGTGTCTATAACCATCGGCATTTTCTTCGGCCTCCGTCCGGCGATTAAAGCGGCACGGCTGGATCCCGTAGCGGCTCTTGCCGACTAAATCTTTTGCTGCTGCGCTTAAAAGAGCATGTGCCCGAACACATCGTAAAAAAGTTTGACGAACAGCAAAGCAAGCACGACGAGCATAAGCGGTCGGATAAAAGCCGCTCCTTTGTTTAAGGCTAAGCCTGCGCCCAGGTAGTTCCCCACTATCCCGCACAAAGCAGCGGGCACGGCAATAGAATAGATAACCTTCCCGCTTAAGATAACGGCAATTGCCGAGGCATAGGTTGAAGCCAAAAATAATATCTTCGCATTACCTACGGATGTTCTTAAATCGTATTTCATCCACGCGCAATACAAAATGATACAGATTGTGCCTGAACCAGGCCCTATCAAGCCATCGTAAAAACCAATACAGGACCCGATAATCGCCGCAAGAACATAAGCTTTTTTCCTAGAAAGGGTGTGGGCATAGTTATCGCCTCCTATATTCTTTTTTGCTAAAATAATAACCGCCATAAGAGGCACAATCACCACCACGGCAAGCTTTACTTTCTCTTGATTTATCAATAAGATGAGTTTGGTTCCGATGAACGAAGCAAAAAAGGCAAAAAATGCTGAGGTAAGTGCTATTTTCCATTCAAGTACGCCTTTTTTCAAAAACCGCAGTGCTGCGAAAGTGCAGCCGCATGCTGCAGAAAATTTGTTACAGCTCAAGGCATAGTGGACCGGGAGCCCTACAAATAAATAGGCTGGTAACGAGATTAATCCGCCACCGCCCGCTGCAGCATCAACAAAGCCAGCTAAAAAAACAAAAAAGCACACTACTGCTGTTGCCCATACTGATAATGCCATATATTCCTCCGCGAGAATCTATTGGAAATCTCTAAAAATTCAACAAGGTTTTAGAGATTCCCTATTAAATGATGTATTGCAAGATAAGTCAAGAACCGATAAAAAAACATTTTTTCTGATGCGCGAACCCTGTAAAAAATGCGCGGAGAACTTGCATCGATAGTATATTTTGCGTACACTAAGTACATGCGGGCATACATTACGGCATGTTTCCAGATAAAAAGTACCGGCGTACTCTTAGCGCTGTCTCTTTTCTGTTTAGCTTTATCGTGGGCGCGTTTTATGATAAGCGGCACGGTGTATCTCGTGTTTCTCATTTGGAATTTAGTGCTCGCATTTATTCCATGGTTTATTGCAGTTACGCTATATGTAACGAATATACAGCGTAAAGTGATTACGCTTATCTTAATTGCGGTTTGGCTCCTTTTTTTTCCGAATGCGCCGTACATTTTAACCGATATTATCCACTTGACTCAAAGCCGCGCAGGATACTTATGGTTTGATTTTATCATAATTTTAACCTATAGTTTTTCAGGCGTTTTTTATGCGTATACCAGTCTTGATTTGATTGAAAAGGTATTATATCAGGTGTTCGCAATTAAGCATCCCAGTATCATATCCGCTATTGTGCTGTATCTTTCAGCATATGGTATTTATTTAGGCCGCTTTTTACGGTGGAACTCGTGGGATCTTATTATTAACATGCAAAAGATCTCGAAAGATATACTCAGCCACATCGTGCATCCGATCAGCAATATCCGTGCTTGGATTTTCTCTTTTTTAATGGGCACTGTATTAGTACTTTTTTATCACGCTTTTAAAGTGTTTCGTACGGATATACCGAAATCCCGCACTTAATATCAAACCACTCAAACGCTGCTATGAACATCATCCTTATTCACCAAGATGAAATACAAAACCATATATTTTCGTTTTCAAAAAACGACGCCCGCTTTCAGCATATACAGAAAGTCTTAAAATTATCGGAAAAAGCCCAATTCAAAGCAGGTATTATTAACGGTAAAAAAGGCTTGGCGCGCATCACCTGCTTTTCGGCCGAAATGCTGACTGCTCGTTTTGAAACCTATGATGCGCCCCTTCCGCCGCCTGAGGTAAAGCTGATACTCGGCTTTCCACGCCCTATACAATTAAGGCGTATTATCCGCGATATCACGTGCTTGGGCATTGATTCGCTGTATCTTACCGGTACGGCGTTGGGTGAAAAATCATATTTGAGTGCGGACATAGCGACAGACGAAGCCCTGTACCGGTTACTCCTTGACGGCTGTGCGCAGGCGGGGCAAACCTATGTACCGGCAGTATACAAAGCCCATTCAGTACGGCAGCTGTTGAGCGTGTATGGTGTGTCTATGCAAATAGCCGGTGCAAAAGCGCTGGTAGACCTGTATACGCCCTTTTACGCATCACAGGTATGCTCTAGCCCACAGCAGAATGCCTTTGAACCGTCGCACACGCCGCCCCGCTTTGCGCCCCTTACCGCGCTCCCCTGGCAGCAGGGAACACCCTTGTGGCTTGCAATAGGAAGCGAGCGGGGATGGACTGACGAAGAACGTGTTTTGTTCCTTGAAAACGGCTTTGCACCCTATGGTATGGGTAGCCGTATCCTCCGCACGGAAACCGCAGCGGCGGCGGCTCTTGCCGTATCCCTTGCACAAGCCGGCTATTGGGAACTGTAGGAGGCAGTCTTTCCGGTACGATTGCACCCGGTATTAAAAATTGCCAGCCTCAATATTCTATGCTATACTGAGCGCATGGATTTTAGCCGCAAACTGCCGATAGGCATACAAAGTTTTAAAGTATTACGAAATGATCGGTATCTTTATGTAGATAAAACGGAATATCTATTTCGGTTGACCAGTAGCAGCAGAGTGTATT
>JBQNBR010000047.1:0-16372 GCA_052169815.1 Treponema sp. | reverse complement strand
GTTCGGTTGAGCACAACGAGCAGGGGGATGACCCTGGTACAAGCGGCCAAGGAAACCCAGGCGGTGGGGCAGGAGGAGGCACTCTCACTGAAACAACGGTAAAAGTAAAGGTTCAAAAGCTAACGAGCGCTCAGGGCTCATATAGTGCAACGACTGCATATGTTAGTGCAACGACTGTAGAGGTAACGGTTCCTGTACTGAGAACTGATGGTACTTTTTTAGCTAAGGCTAAGGAGGCATTGGCTAAAGAGGTCGCAAAGAAAGATGGGCATCCGAAGTATCACGATAAATATAAGTTCTTTCAAGACGGTACTACTGGTGGAGATATCCAGCCTAGTGACTTAGTAGCAGATGAGAGTAAGACCATCTACGTTGGCAGACTAGCTTTTACAGTACACGCTAAAGTTACTATTGGCTTGATAACTGGCACAAATGACCTTACGTCGAGTAGTACTTGGAAACATAAAATTGGTGCGCCCGCTTCATCTGCTCCATTTAATGGTACTGTTAATAAAGAACATACCGCTGCTACTGCGGAGTTCTATGCAGACGATGAGGTAACTAAAGACGCTGTTAAAAAGGTAATTGAGAAGGTAGTAACCGATAATTCTGCCACTATAACTATCGGTGATAATGCTAATAACTATCGGTTCTTCAAGGATCAAGCCCCTGCTGGTGCCGCGAAGCCGTATGCGAAGGACCTAAATGACTTACCCGATGATATCCAGGGGAAAACTATTTATATAGGTAAGGTTACCTCCTAGTAATTTAAAAAAAACATACACACACGGGATCGCCCTACGGCACCCCGTGCGTAAGAGTAAGCTACCGGGCAAGGGCTAAAATCTGGCAAGGATTTTTAAAGCCACCTGGTAGCGCATAATCTTGACCTCTTTATCTTCGGTCTGGTCTTTAACTGGTGTTAGGGGTAGGGACCAGGCCGTCTTGTTTTTATGCGCTTATTATGGAAAACAACTCATCTAAATCTCCGGAAATCATGCAATTTCGCTTGCTAACTTAAGAAAAAAAGTGTAGGATAGAAGTACCTTTACATAACTAACATACACTAAAAGGTTGCTAGAGCGGTAGAATGACCGTGTTATCCTTTTGCAACATATGCGCTATATCATAGGATGTAAGGCGCGCAATACCTAATTATGAAATAGGGCGGCTTGCCTTGTAAGGGGAGCAAATAGCTGTTCCATAATTAATTCATAAAGTGTGGATTCATAATTGAATAGCATACCGCGGTGAAAAAGCAGGTGATAAAAGATATCTTCATGATATTGGCCACTTATATTGATGCTTTACGCGAGGGTGCAAAACTCTGTTGCATAGAGCGCAGCAAGATATAAAATAAAAAAGTATAAAATACTGTTTCCTTTATGTAGGATACAGGATAATATAGATGTGGAATATTTTTGTATGAATAACTTTATGAAGTGAGGTGGAGTTGTTATGGAAGTCCAAATACAGAATTTGGTTGACAAAATTAAAAAGGATGGGATCGCTTCCGCTGAAGAACAGGCTGCTGCTATTATCGGTGAGGCTGAAAAACGGGCTAAAACGATTGTAGAGACTGCTCAGGCAGATGCAGCCACTCTTCTCAAAAAAGCCGAAACAGAATCAGAGCGGTTTTCTCAGGCATCAGAGGCCGCTGTTAAGCAGGCATGCCGCAATGCGCTTATTGCGTTTCAAGAAGGCCTTGTCAAAGCCCTTGACAGTTTTATCAAAACAGAAACGAACAAAGCGTATAGTGCTGATGTATTAAAGAACATCATACCGGAGACGGTAAAAGGCTGGCTGAAAGAACACGCGGACGATGACCTTGCAGTTATTCTGTCTCCTGCGAATGCCAAAGAGCTTGAAAGTGCCCTTTCCAGTGCATTTAAAAAAGAAATAGGCAAAGGGATTGAGATAAAATCCGATACCCAGCTTTCAGGTGGCTTTAGAATCGGCATCAAAGACGGTTCTGCCTACTATGATTTTTCCGCTGAAGCAGTCGCTGATTTGTTTTCAAACTACGTAAGTTCCCGCGCTGCACGTTTATTAAAAGATGCAGCAAAGGAGTTATAACAACAGTGGCTTCATATTACTATTTGATGGCACAGTTGCCCTCAATTTTGCCGCATACCGATCCTCCGCTTTCATATAGTCAATTCAAAGAATTAGCACTGCGGTTTGTGGATCAAAAAGATGCAAACATGTTAGAGCAGCTTGCATTGACACCCAAAAAAGAGGCGCTTCCCATGCGGTCGGTGCTCCTTACGCAGTGGTATGGGTTTGAGCATGCGTTGCGGTTAGCGCTTGAAAAAATGCGTGCAGCAAAATTGAAGCAAGAAGGTGCTTCCAAAGAGGCCGGAGTTTCTTCGTCTTTTGATGTCGGCAGTATTGTGCGCGCCGTTTCCGCTATCGAAGATCCTTTGGCCGCAGAGCAATTTTTGCTGCAAGCGCGCCTATCTGTGGTTGAAGATTTACGGCGGTTGCATCATTTTGATAGCGATGCAGTGTTTGGTTACGGGCTTGCATTGCTTTTAAGCGAACGCGCTGCAAAGTTTAAAATGGAGAGCGGCCGTAAGGAATATCATTCAATTTATACACAAATTCTCGGAGAAAAAATATGATAGAAACGAAAGGCAAAGTTGTCGGTATTAACGGCAATATGGTCAGCGTTGAGTTTGACGGACTCGTTTCATTAAACGAAGTCGGTTATGTGCACGTCGGCAATAAAAAACTGAAAAGCGAAATCATCCGTATACGCGGTTCTATTGCCCAGATGCAAGTTTTTGAAATAACCAAAGGGATTAAGATCGGCGATGTGGTTGAATTCTCAGGTGACCTGCTCTCTGTTGAGTTAGGACCGGGCTTGTTAGGCAAAGTCTACGACGGTTTGCAAAACCCGCTGCCTGATTTGGCGGAAAAAGCAGGGTATTTCTTGGAGCGCGGTATTTATCTTAACCCGCTTTCCCTCGAAACCAAGTGGCATTTTACCCCTACTGCAAAGGTTGGTGACGCACTGGTGCGTGGTGATGTACTTGGAACCGTACCTGAAGGCGCTTTTACACACCGTATCATGCTGCCCTTTGGTATGTACGGCACCTATACGCTTACGAGCATAAAAGGCAGCGGTGCCTATACCGCCAATGAAACCATCGCAGAGGTGACCGATGAACGGGGTAAAAAATATCCGCTTACCATGCGCTTTAATTGGCCGGTTAAACGCCCTATCGATTGCTATTCGGAGCGGCTTAAGCCTTCCGAAACGCTTGTAACCAAAGTACGCACGATGGATACCTTTTTCCCTGTTGCCAAAGGCGGTACGTACTGTATCCCCGGACCTTTCGGTGCAGGTAAAACGGTTTTACAACACACCACGAGCCGTAACGCCGAAGTTGATGTGGTTATCATCGCGGCTTGCGGAGAGCGTGCCGGTGAGGTTGTTGAAACATTAAAAGAGTTCCCTGAATTAACAGACCCCCGTACCGGACGATCCCTCATGGAGCGGACTATCATCATTTGTAACACGTCTTCCATGCCGGTTGCTGCGCGTGAGGCTTCGGTGTATACCGGTGTAACCCTTGCAGAGTATTACCGGCAAATGGGTCTTGACGTCCTACTGCTGGCGGATTCAACGAGCCGCTGGGCGCAAGCGCTCCGTGAAATGTCCGGACGTCTGGAAGAAATACCCGGAGAAGAAGCTTTCCCCGCTTATTTGGAATCATACATCGCCGCTTTCTATGAACGTGCCGGAATTGTCCGCTTAAAGGACGGCTCCACCGGCTCCGTTACTATCGGTGGCACTGTTTCTCCGGCAGGCGGTAACTTTGAAGAGCCGGTTACTCAGGCTACCTTGAAAGTCGTAGGTGCATTCCACGGACTGTCGCGCGAACGCTCCGATGCACGTAAATATCCGGCTATCCATCCGCTTGATTCGTGGTCAAAATATCCGAGTGTATTGCCGACTGAAGGTGTTGACTACGGATGGAAGATGCTGCAGCGCGGCACCGAAGTAGAGCAGATGATGAAGGTCGTCGGCGAAGAAGGTACCAGCATGGAAGACTTTGTGGTGTACTTGAAAGGCGATTTCCTCGATTCAGTATACCTACAGCAAAACTCTTTTGATGAGGTGGATGCCGCGGTGCCGGTAGAGCGCCAACGCCATAGCTATGCGATCATCTTGCAGGTACTCGGTTCCGAATTTAAGTTTGAAGCCAAAGATGAGGCGCGCGCTTATTTCAATAAATTACGCGCATCATTTATCGATTACAATTATGCAGCATGGAATTCTGCCGAATTTAAAAAGAATGAAGAGGCTGTTATGGGCCTTATAGCAGGAAAAGCAACCAATCTTGATCCAAAAGCTGAAAAGCTCATAAAGGCAACGGAGGCATGCCATGAAGAAAGTATATAGTAAAATTGAATCCATTGCCGGCTCAGTTATAACCGTAAAAGCCGATAACGTGTCTTACGGCGAGCTTGCGCAGGTACAAACCAGCTTCGGTCTTTCCTTAGCCGAAGTGAATAAGCTGGACGGCGATACGGTCTCGTTACAGGTATTTGCCGGCGGGCGTGGTGTTTCTACTGGAGACGAAGTGCGCTTTCTCGGTCGCGAGATGCAGGTAAGCTTTTCGGACGACCTACTTGGCCGTATTTTTAACGGTTCAGGTGAGCCGCGCGATAATGGCCCTGCATTAAAAGACAACATGGTGCAAATCGGGGGGCCGTCGGTTAACCCTTCAAAGCGTATTATGGCTCGAAACATGATTCGTACCGGTATCCCGATGATCGACGTGTTTAACACGCTCGTGGTTTCACAGAAATTGCCGATTTTTTCAAGCTCCGGTGAACCGTACAACCCCTTGCTGGCGCGTATCGCGATGCAGGCGGAAGTTGATGTGATCGTTCTTGGCGGTATGGGGTTAAAATATGATGACTACCTCTATTTTAAAGATACGCTGGAAGAAGCCGGTGCTTTGAGCCGCACGGTTATGTTTGTGCACACGGCGGCCGATCCTACGGTTGAATGCTTGATGATTCCGGATATGTGTTTGGCTGTTGCCGAGCAGTTCGCTATTAAAGGAAAAGACGTGTTGGTGCTGCTAACCGATATGACTAACTTCGCCGATGCCATGAAAGAAATCGCTATTATTCAAGAGCAGGTTCCGTCTAACCGCGGTTACCCCGGTGACCTCTATAGTCAGCTAGCCGCTCGCTACGAAAAAGCGGTAGACTTTGACGATGCAGGCTCGGTAACGGTACTTGCGGTTACTACCATGCCCGGCGATGACGTCACTCACCCTGTCCCGGATAACACGGGGTATATTACCGAAGGTCAGTTCTACTTAAAACGTGGGCGTATCGAACCGTTCGGTAGCCTCTCGCGGTTGAAGCAAAACGTGAACGGCAAAACCCGAGAGGACCACCGTGCACTGATGGACAATATGATTAAGCTTTACGCTTCTTATAAAGATACGCTTGAGAAAAAGTCTATGGGCTTTATGATGAGCGAATGGGACGACAAGCTGCTGAAGTACGGTGCCCTGTTTGAAGCCCGCATGATGGACTTATCGGTTAACATTCCGTTGGAAGAAGCGCTCGATAACGGCTGGAAGATCCTTGCCTCCTGTTTTACTCCTGAGGAAACTGGTATAAAATCGGATCTTATTAAGACTTTCTGGCCTGAAAATAGGGAATAGCTATGGCTATTAAACTAACAAAGAATGAGCTGAAAAATCAAAAGGAATCGCTGAAAATGTTTCAGCGGTACTTACCTACGCTTCAGCTGAAAAAACAGCAACTACAAACCGAAATTCGTACTATCGAGCTTCGTGCCCGCACCGTACGTTCCAACCGCGATGCATTGCACAAGGAATTTGAACAATGGGTGGCGGTTTTCGGCGAAACGGGCGTGTTTACCGCTGATATCTTGCGGGTAAAAGAGATTAGAACTTCGCGCGGCAATATTGCAGGTGTATCCATTCCGGTGTTTTCGGGCGCTGATTTTGAGCGTCAGCGCTACGATTTGTACGAAACGCCTCTCTGGCTGGATACTGCTTGCGATAAAATGGAGCGCGTGTTGGCGCTTGATCTTGAGGCCCGTGTACTGGATGAACAGGTGAGCCGACTGACGGCTGAGCTGCGTACCACCACACAGCGGGTAAATCTTTTTGAGAAAGTGAAGATCCCTGAAACCAAGGGAAATATCAAAAAAATCTCAGTGTATTTAGGCGATCAACAAGTTGCTGCCGTAGTACGTGGCAAAATTTCTAAGAAAAATTTGGAAAGAGCAGCGTTGCAAGAAAAAGAACATACTAAGGAGGTGAATGTATGATTTTACCAATGAAAAAAGTAGCCCTCTTTGTATTGGATTCTGAAAAAACAGTAGCCTTAAAAACGTTAAGAAATTTTGGGGCAATTCATATTGAAAAGACAACAGTTTCAAGTGAGCATTTATCTGAATTGCAGAGTTTGCAGGCTAAGCTCTTGCAGGCGGAAACGTTTATTATCGATGCAAAAGATAAAAAAACCAAACCTGCTGCGATACCGACTGCTAACCGTGAAACGTTATTCGCTGTGATTGATGATGTGCTGATGCTCAAGGCAAAACAGGCGGATACCAATGCGCTCATTGCAAAGCTGACCGCTGATATAGAGCTGTACGAAGCCTGGGGTGAATTTGATCCTGCTGATCTACCGTTTTGTGCTCAAAAGGGAGTGCATCTTATTCCGGGAGAGATTTCAGAGCGATCCTATGCTGCGTTACCCGATACAGTAAAAACGGTACGGCTTGCAAGCGATAAAAAAGGCGTACGATTTGTGATAATAGCGGAACAGGCTGAGCTGCCGGAAGGTATCCCGGCAGATTTCCGTGCATTACCTATACCGGAACAGTCATTGTCAGCGATGAAAGAAGCGCGCACGCAGCTTACGGCACAGTTACCTTCGTATCAGCGTCAGATAGGGGAGAAAGCCTCATATCTTGCGGCCTTAAAAGCCGAATCAAAGAAGCTCGCCAAAGAAATTGAGTTTGAATCTATCCGTGCAGGAATGGCGGTAGTGCCTTTGCACGAAGAAGAGCGGACCCCAGCTGCGGCGCTCGCTTACCTTTCAGGCTATGTGCTTGCTGAAAAGATGCAGGACTTTGCTGCGTTGACAAAGGCAAACGGATGGGCCTTCATTGCGGACGACCCAACTGAAGAAGATGCGGTGCCTACGGCGCTCCGGCATAATAAGTTCGTACGGCTTTTAACGCCGCTTACCGACTTTCTCGGTACTGTGCCCGGCTATTTTGAGCCTGATATATCGTTATGGTTTTTGCTATTCTGCGGCATATTCTTTGCAATGATTTTTGGAGACGCCGGATACGGGGCGATCCTTGTCATTATCTCTGTGATAGGCATCATAAAGGCTAAGTCTGCTGGAAAGGCGGTGCCGTTAGCGTATCAGCTCTTTTTGTATCTGGGGCTATTGACGGTTATATGGGGAACGGCTGTGTGTAATTGGTTCGGCTTATCGATGGACTATGTACCGCAGGTACTGCAAGACATTTCGATACCGGCTATATCCAATATAACGGAAGAAAAAGTTAGAAATGCCAACCTCATGCAGTTTTGCTTTACGCTTGGCTTATTGCAGCTTTCTATCGGCCATATTATCGGTATTGTGCGGAATATCCGTTCTCCGCAAATCTTAGGGCACATGGGGTCCATCTCTATGCTCTGCGGTATGTACGTGGTAGTTCTGAGCTTGGTGGTAAACGGCGAAAAATACCATATTACGCAGCCTATCATGATTTTGGTCGCAGTAGGCTTTGTACTCAATTTTGTGTTTTCTAATTATCAAACAGGGATAGGGCAAAGTATTATCGAAAGTCTCAAAAATATTATCAATATGCTGTTAGGCGTTGTTAATGTTTTTGCGGATATTATGAGCTATATCCGTTTGTGGGCAGTAGGTCTTGCAGGTTCTGCGATTAGCGCAACAGTCAATCAAATGGCAGGGCCACTTTTGGGCAATTTTTTGATATTTTTAGGTGTGCTGCTATTGTTTTTCGGACATGGCTTGAACTATATTTTGAACGTGCTCTCGGTTATTGTACATGGAGTGCGGTTAAATACGCTTGAATTTTCAAATCATGTTGGTTTAACATGGGCAGGATTTAAATACGAACCATTTACTGAGTAAATGGCTCATTTTGGGCAGTGTTACTTAAGTAAAACAAAGTAATACGAAATTAAAGGATTGGAGGGTTTACATGAACTTTGGTATGTTTGGTGCGGCGGCTGCACTCGGTATTTCAGCATTCGGATCAGCTTTAGGACTTGCTATTGCAGGGCAAGGAACAATCGGAGCTTGGAAGCGGTGTTATCTAAATAACAAACCGGCTCCTTTTATTTTGTTAGCTTTTGCGGGTGCTCCGCTTACGCAAACCATTTACGGCTTCTTGCTTATGAATAAAATGCTGACTTCTACAGTTGATTCATGGTTTTTATTGGGTGTTGGTGTCGCCTGTGGTTTAGGTATTGCAGCGTCTGCTATTGCGCAGGGTAAAGCAGCTGCGGCAGGTTCCGATGCTTTGGCTGAAACCGGAAAAGGGTTTGGACAATACATCACGATTGTTGGTCTTTGCGAAACGGTTGCTCTGTTCGTAATGGTATTCGGTTTGATTAAGTGCTAAGCTATTTCTATTCCGAATTGACGTCTGTGCAATTCGGAATAGAAATTCTTTATTCAAAACGTAGAAGCTAGCACCATTGCCTCATTCAGTATACATATGGCGTAGTGTAAGAGCTAAATTTATCTTTTTTACTATCGCTTTATGCATTTTTATTATTCTTTTCATTAGTATACCGGTAGTTATCGGGTTCTTTCGTCCCTATAGAGAACTGATAGCGCAAGGGTTGCTCGATCGCACTAACCTCCTGCTTGATAATATTGATTTAAACGTAAGAGATTATTTAAAAGGTACTTCGAAATACGATGGCGAGTTTCGTATCTTTCAGGATGTGGCCTTTGACAATGTCATTTATATTGTGGTAACCGGTAGAAGTTCTTTCCCTGACCGAACTGGTATCGATTATATTTTATTTGCTAATACTGACGAACTGGCTTCGTTAATCGATACTGAAGTATATAGTCCAGGCATTTCCAGGTTTTGTCCTCCGGGAATAGACGAAATAGTGGATAAAATTACTCATATTGAAATACAAGCTAATAAGATTGTATCGGATCATGTGCTAGCGTTAAAAAAATTACAGCACTATGACCAAACCCTGCTTTTTCAAAATCAATTCGAATCAGAATATAAACAAAATATTGAGCAGACTATTAATCAAATGGAAGCTCAGCTGCAGCACAAGCTCGCAGCGCTTGTACAGCATGCGTCCGGTTCTTTTCCCGCATATACCGAGGAAAACCTTACCCATAATATTTCCAAGTATTTATTCTATAAGCCTATTATCTCATATGATAAAAACAGCCGTGCGGTATCCGTAAAAGGGATTATGTTTGTGTATATGTCGATAGAGGATATTCTTGCTAAAATTAAAAGTGAATATCGCACCATTATACGTTCTACTGTGCAAGTGATTATTGCGGCGTTGCTGGTCGGCATACTGGCGGCATGGGGCTTGAGTGCTGTCTTTGCAAAACCGATAGGAGCACTTGCCGCGCATGTTGCGATGATTCAAGGGACCAATGATAAAGAAACATTGGCAGGTAAGTTGGTAACCATCAAGTCGAAAGATGAACTTGGTCTGTTGGGAAATACGATTAATGATATGACAGAGCAGCTTGCAGCGGCAGCTTTGCTTACCAAAGACTTGAAATTCGGGAAAGAAATCCAAAAAATGTTTATACCGCTTGAGTTAAGCCCTTCGGGGAGGAAACTCACAACCGGCAGTCATCGTGATTCCTATTGTGAGTTTTTCGGCTATTATGAGGGCGCACACGGAGTTTCGGGGGATTATTTTGATTATATCAAATTGGATACGTATCATTATGCCGTTATAAAGTGCGATGTTGCCGGTAAGGGGATCCCTGCGGCGCTTATTATGGTGGAAGTGGCTACTTTGTTTCAAAATTATTTTAAAGAGTGGCGCTATCAGGTTGACGGCTATAATTTGAGCCCCATTGTAACGCGTATAAACGATGTCATTGAAGCGCACGGGTTTATAGGCCGCTTTGCCGCTTTTAGTTTGTGTGTTATCAACATGTACTCAGGAGATGCCTATTTTTGCAATGCTGGAGATAATATTGTAACGATCTATAGCAGTCACGAAAAGCGGTTGCGTGATTATGCTTTGCACACCTCTTCTGCTGCAGGTGCTTTTTCCTCCAAACTGGTCAATTTAAAAGGAGGATTTCCTGTTGAAAAGCTCCATTTAAATCGTGGAGATATCCTTTTTTTGTATACCGATGGCATTGAAGAAGCCAAACGGGTTATCGAGGGCGTGGGTGAAGGTTCGAATAATCACTGCAGTACCACTGAAGAATTCGGCAAAGAGCGGGTTAAAGCAGTCATTGAGGCAGTCTTTGCACATAGGCGATTTACCTTGAGAAAAGCCAAGGGGGATGCAACATATCGAGAATTCGATTTTGATTTTTCTACTTGCAATGGCAGCATAGAAGAAGCCATTATGGCACTGATTTCAGTTGAAAAAGTGTTCAGAATGCATACGGTTTTGGATGCACCTTTGTTTGACTGTGTGCAAGTTGATAAGAAAATAGATTCGTTTTTATCAAAATATCTTTTACAATACAGTCAATATTGTATACAAAAAGAAGAACACCCGCTTTATAACGAATATTATTATTATCGCAATATAAAGGAAGATATGCAGTACGATGACTTAACAGTGTTAGCCATCACACGGCGGGCGCCAGTATAAAAGCGCCTATCCTCCTTAATAAGCAGGCTAAGCGCTTCTTTGTGGTGTTCTGCTATTAAAAAGCGAGCCGTACGCCGACGCCCCCGCGGGGTCCATAAAGGTTTATACCGTTGGTCCAAAAGTTCAAGCGGGGGGCGAAATCCAAGGATACATTAAAATTCGGAATACCTGCAAAGAAAATTTCCCAGCGTAAATCAACATAGAGCCCCATTGTCATGTGAATGGTACTCGAAGAATCTATCGAAGGATTTACTTCAAGGCCTGCACCCAATTCCAACGGGCATACGGTGCTATTAATACGCGGTTCAACGATAGTGCGAAGATATCCGATTGCTAGGTTAAAGGTTGAGCTGCGAGCCCAATACCAATAGGCAAGCGTAAGATCCAACTGATCCTTTTTGGTGAAGTTGTGTGAGTACGATAATCCGCTTGGATAGCCGATCACAATACCGAGCTTGTTTAAGCCCGCTTTGTTTTCTGAAACAGCAATACCGCTTGCGAATACAAGCAAAAGAAGAATGCAGCCGAGTGTTTTTTTCATGTGTAGTTCCTTATGTCCGTGAGGTAAAATAATCGCTATTATACTAGCGGTTCCATCCATCTGTCAATCGCTTGGTTAGAGCAAACGGATCAGAATTCAGAATAAATATCAGGTTGAAGCCGGTGTTCGATGCGTTAACAATTATTACATAACGGTGTCGGCCATCACTCGGCGAATACCGATATAAATGAAAAAAAAGCGCCTATGCTCAATAGCGGGCAAGGCACTCTTTTATTCTTAATTAAAAGGCATAACGCACGCCGAGCCCACCTCCGGGAGCGAAGTGAAAACCGCCCCCAAGCCAATACTGAAAGCGAGGTGCAAAATCGACGAACAGATTAAGATTCGGAACGCTCTTGATGAAAAATTCCCAGCGTACGTCAGCATACCCGCCCACTGATATGTGACTGTAATAACCAAAACCATAACTGAAATCAAAACCTCCACCCACTTCCACTGGGCATGATATTGAGCTATGAAGATTCGGTTCAAAAATAGTGCGAAGATACCCGACTGACAGACCAACATTAGAAAAGTAAGAAGAAAGGGTAAAATCCAGCTGATCCTTTTCGGTGAAATTGTACGAATATGACAATCCCGCCGGATAACCGAGAGCAAGGCCAATCTTGTTTAAGCCCGCTTTGTTCTGTGAAAAAGCAATACCGCTTGCAAAGACAAGCAAGAGAATAATGCAACTGAGTGTTTTTTTCATGTGTAACTCCTCTTTAAAAAATCTCTATTTAAATATACCATTTGCTCTATTTATATGTCAATTCCTTGGTTAAGGATATTCCTGGATAGTCCGCATAAAATTATATTCCAATTCCGATACGTTTGTCCCGCCCGCCCTTATCATAATAGCCCATATTTGCTATAGTGAGGCTATGGCACTTGATTTTGTACATTTGCATGTTCATTCCGATTACTCATTGTTGGATGGGGCGTCTTCTATAAAGACGCTCGTCAAAATAGCAAAAAAGCAGGGGCAAAGCGCGCTTGCGCTTACCGATCACGGGAATATGTTCGGTGCTCTGCGGTTTTTCCGCGAATGTAAAGCTAATGACATGAAGCCCATCATTGGCTGTGAAGTGTACGTTGCAAACGGCAGCAGGTTAAGCGCTTCTTTGTGGTGTTCTGCTATTAAAAAGCGAGCCGTACGCCGACGCCCCCGCGGGGTCCATAAAGGTTTATACCGTTGGTCCAAAAGTTCAAGCGGGGGGCGAAATCCAAGGATACATTAAAATTCGGAATACCTGCAAAGAAAATTTCCCAGCGTAAATCAACATAGAGCCCCATTGTCATGTGAAAGACGCTGGCATAAATCGAAGGATTGAATTCAAGACCTCCGCCCAATTCCAACGGACATACAGTACCATTAATACTTGGCTCAACAATAGTGCGAAGATATCCAACTGCCAGATTCATGGTTGTGTTGTGTGCCCAATACCAATAAGCAATGGTAAGATCCAGCTGATCCTTTCGGGTGAAATTGTGCGAATACGATATCCCGCTTGGATAGCCGAGAATAATCCCCAGCTTGTTTAAGCCTGCTTTGTTCTCTGAAACAGCCATACCGCTTGCAAATACAAGCAAAAAAATAATGCAACTGAGTGTTTTTTTTCATGTGTAGTTCCTTGTGCCCTTAAACTCGTTGTGAGCTGTGCTGATGAAGCATTTTTTAGCCTCCAACAAGATTTTTAGAAATGCCCTGTTATACTATTGGTATTCTTTGTCTGTCAACCGCTTGATTAAGGTTAGGACAGGGTAATGTTACTCCTGATCAAAAATGAAAATAAATCTATTTTGTATTGACAAATTGCATAAATAGTTTTACTTTTTAAAGTAAAAAACAATATTATTTTACAGGTTTGGGGGTATGGTATGGAAACTAATAAAAAAGTTGGAAAAGAAAAATTAGGCTTACTGAACAAGATATTAAACAAAATTGAGATAGTTGGGAATGAAATGCCTGATCCAACCACAATTTTTGTAATTCTCTGCATTTTAATTTTTGTTATTTCATTTATATTGAGTAAATTTGGTATTTCCGTAGAGCATCCAGGTACAAAAGAGATTATAAAAGTAGAAAATTTATTAAGTTCTGATATTTTAAAGGCTATATTAATTTCTTCTGTAAAAGTATTTCAAACGTTTCCCCCTTTAGGGGCTGTATTAGTAACCATGATTGGGATAGGACTTGCTGATAAAAGTGGTTACTTAGAAGTTTTATTAACATTATCAATAAAAAAGGTTCCTAAAAAATTAGTATATTTTACCGTTGTATTTGCAGGATTAGTTTTTACAGCTATTGGTGATGGTGGTTTTATCGTTTTACCGCCACTGGCTGCAATAATTTTTATAAATATAAAAAAAAATCCTTTAGTTGGAATATTCTTAGCTCTTGCAGGTGCTGCAATAGGGTTTTGTTCTGGATTTTTTGTGGGGATGAATGATATCCTTTTAAGTTCCTTTACTAATCCAGCAGCACAAATATTAGATCCGACTTTTCAAAAAAGTCCTACGATGACGATTTATTTTAATATAGCAAATGCTATATTACAAATTTTTATAATTACATGGGTTACTATAAAATTTATTGAGCCTAGATTTCCTGTAAATGAAGAATATTTTAAAGATAGTACTAGTACTGAAATTGGAGATTTAGAAAAAAAAGGTGTTAAATATGCAAGTATTTCTTTCTTATTATTTATACTTTTTATAGTATTTTTATCGATAGGTCCAAACGCATTTTTAAAAGATGAGAATGGTTCGTTAGTTTCTGTAAATTCTCCTTTGATGGGTGGATTAATCTTTTTCATGTCTATGGCTTTTTTAATACCAGGTTTTGTTTATGGAAAAGTTACTAAGAAAATAAAAAGTGATAAAGATGCTGTAAAGTTAATTGCAACTTCTCTTAGTGAAATGGGTGGATACATATTAATAGTTTTTGTATCTGCTCAATTTTTAAGCTTATTTACTAAAAGCAACTTGGGAATTATTATGGCTATAAAAGGTGCAAATTTAATAAAAGCAGCAGGTTTTAAAGGTATACCTCTTATAGTAACATATATTATCTTAGTTGCATTTATCAATTTATTTATAGGAAGTGCTTCTGCAAAATGGGCAATTTTATCACCTGTATTTATCCCAATGTTTATGCTGTTAGGTTATGACCCTGCTCTAACTCAAATGGCTTATAGAATAGGAGATTCATCTACAAATATGATATCTCCATTGTTCCCTTATCTACCATTGGTATTAGCAGTAGCAAATAAATATAGTAAAAATTTTGGTTTAGGAACGTTAATTGCTAATATGATGCCTTATGCTGTTATAACATTAATAGGCAGTACCTTATTATTTGCTTGTTTCTTTACTTTTAGTATTCCATTTGGAATATAATATTAGGGAGGGCAATATGGAAGACAAAATTAAAAAGCTATCTGAAAGATATTTAGAAAGAGTTATGGAGCTCAGAAGAGAACTTCATCAATATCCAGAACTTGGGTTTGATTTATTTAAAACAGCTGAAATAGTAAAAAAAGAATTAGATAGAATAGGTATCCCTTATAAATCAGAAATTGCCAAAACAGGAATTGTTGGAATTATTAAAGGAGGAAAACCTGGAAAAACTGTATTATTAAGAGCGGATATGGATGCTTTACCAATCACAGAAGAAAGTCGATGTACGTTTAAATCAACTCATAACGGGAAAATGCATGCCTGTGGTCATGATGGGCATACAGCGGGGCTTCTTGGAGTTGGAATGATTTTAAATGAATTAAAAGAAGAACTTTCAGGAACTGTAAAATTGCTCTTTCAACCTGCTGAAGAAGGACCTGGTGGGGCGAAACCAATGATAGATGAAGGTGTATTAGAAAATCCAAAAGTAGATGCTGCCTTTGGTTGTCACATTTGGCCTACTGTAAAAGCAGGGCATATAGCAATAAAAGATGGCGATATGATGACACACACAACTTCATTTGATATTATCTTTCAAGGGAAAGGTGGGCATGCTTCGCAACCTGAAAAAACGGTTGACCCTGTTATAATTGCTTGTCAAGCTGTAACTAATTTTCAAAATATAATAAGCAGAAATATTTCTACATTACGGCCGGCTGTTTTATCTTGTTGTAGCATTCATGCAGGAGAGGCGTATAATATAATTCCGGATAAATTAGTTTTAAAGGGAACTATTAGAACTTTTGATGAAGAAATTACCAATCAAATTGTTGACAGAATGGAAGAGATTCTAAAAGGGCTTACTACTGCTTATGGGGCTTCATATGAGTTTTCAGTAGATAGAATGTATCCTGCATTAAAAAATAATCATGAACTATTTACTTTTTCTCAAAATGCCTTAGAACAAATTTTAGGAAAAGATTGTATTGAAGTTATGGAAGACCCAGTGATGGGTTCAGAAGATTTTGCTTATTTTGGAAAACATGTTCCATCATTTTTCTTTTTTGTTGGTGTCAATGATGAACAGTTAGAAAATGAAAATATGCTGCATCATCCAAAACTATTTTGGAATGAAAAAAATTTGATTACAAATATGAAAACCCTATCTAAATTAGCAGTAGACTTTTTAAATAAATAATTTTTTAGAGGTTGTTGATTTTCTCAACAACCTCTCAGTCACTTCTATACTAGGTTTGATATTTAGAATATGCGTTAAGTGAATTCTTTGTCAAGCGATATTTCATATTCAACTGTTCAAGGAAGAGAGATGGTATCCCCCGCTTGCCTAAGCGAAACCGGTTAGGCAAAATAGATTAAGCAAAAATACTACCAAGGAGATACCATCACATGGAGAAAACGCTGGCAAGAAAAAAAAGGAGTGGGACTCAAAAACCGGTCTAAAAAACCTGAGAAAAGTCCTGGCATGATGAAGA
Organism: Treponema sp.; assembly: GCA_052169815.1. Taxonomy (GTDB): domain Bacteria; phylum Spirochaetota; class Spirochaetia; order Treponematales; family Treponemataceae; genus Treponema. The sequence continues at coordinate 47 of JBQNBR010000047.1, read as the reverse complement.
TGTATGGGCAATTCAAAATAAAAGCTCTAGCAGAAAAAGCAACCGCA
>JBQNBR010000046.1:0-16966 GCA_052169815.1 Treponema sp. | reverse complement strand
CTTGCCATCGGATAATCTCTACGCTTGCATCTGTTTTCATGGCATGATTTCCATTTCTTATTTCAGCAGCCGTGCAAGGTTTTTCTTTTGCACAACGGTTGTAAATTTTTCAAGCTCACTTAGCGGAATACTTTCAATAACAACAACCTTGTATTTTTCATTTCGCTTTTAGCGATAGAAATTACTACAAAAATTGCTACATTGTTTTGCTTTGCTTATTTTATTAGGAGTAAAAAGATAGATAAGTTATTGTTATAACGTGCTTTATGTGTTTTTATTTTTTTAAATAACAAATGTACAAGGACGTACATTGCTCAACAGCGTTAGGGATTGGAGGGGCAGCGCAGCTGTTCCAAAGGAATGGAGCGGTAGCGGAACCCCGTAAAGCCCGACGGTTTCCGCGTATGAAACACCCCTCCTGTGGCTGCTTGCATACGCGGAAACCGGAACGCCCAAAAAATGATTAAACGCGATTCCTGAGCAATTAATTTCGCGCTTTTTGGATAAATTGACAAAAAAGATAGTTTATACTATACTAGACTTGGTACGATAACTCCGTTGTCGCGCCAGATCTACTATTAAAAATACGCTAAAAGTTACAGTATAGGACATGCATGACACAAACAGAAACTCAATCTAAAGCGCTCGTTCATTGGGCAGACCAAACTGCAGAAAAAATTATCAGAGAACGGGGCGATCTTGAATGTTACACCTGCGCTTCGGGGATCACCCCGTCGGGGACGGTGCATATCGGCAATTTCCGTGAAATTATTTCAGTTGACCTTGTGGTACGGGCGTTGCGGGATAGGGGCAAAAAGGTGCGTTTCATCTATTCGTGGGACGACTACGATGTATTCCGCAAAGTGCCTGCGAATATGCCGAAACCGGAAGTATTGGAGCGCTACTTACGCTACCCTATCACTGAGGTGCCCGACACCTTTGAACGGGATGAAAGCTATGCGCGGCACCATGAAAAAGACGTGGAGTTAACGCTTCCGGCGGTCGGCATTCACCCTGAATTTTTATACCAAGCCAAGCAGTACGGTGCGGGCGTCTACGCAGAAGGCATGAAAATTGCCATGGACAATCGGGAGCTCTTAAAAGACATCTTAAACGAGTATCGCGATGACGAGCATAAAATGACGGGAACCTATTGGCCGGTATCGGTGTTTTGCACTCAGTGCAAAAAAGATACCACCACCGTGGATAACTGGGACAATGAGTGGTCGCTGCACTACACGTGCGAATGCGGGCATGAGCAAACGCTCGATTTGCGGCACACCGGTGTGGCAAAGTTAGGCTGGCGCGTGGATTGGCCGATGCGCTGGGCGCGCGAAAAAGTAGTATTTGAGCCTGCGGGGAAAGATCATCACTCGCAAGGTGGCTCCTTTGATACGGCGCGTTTGGTTGCCGAAAAAGTCTACCATTGGCAAGCGCCCATTTCATTTAGATATGACTTTATCGGATTAAAGGGGCTGCCGGGAAAGATGTCGTCCTCTAAAGGCGCTGTGATCAGCCTTGCCGAAGTGCTAAAAGTGTATCCGCCTGAAATCGCCCGCTATTTGTTCGCGTCAACCCGTCCCAATACCGAATTTGCTATCAGCTTCGACTTAGACGTGATTAAAATCTACGAAGATTACGATAAAACGGAGCGTATTGCCTGGGGCATAGACAAGGCAAAAAATCCTGAAGTCTACGCAAAGCAGCGCCGCATCTATGAGCTTTCTCAAGTTGATGGCATGCCTCCCTGCAGCGCCTATCAGCTACCGTTTAGGCATTTGTGTAACCTCTTACAAATCAATAACGGCAGTATTGAGGCGGTGCTCCGGTTGCTGCCGGATATAGCTGAAACACAGATTGAAGGCTTTAAAACACGGGCGCGCTGTGCGTGGTACTGGATTACCGAATGCGCGCCGGAAGATTTCCGCTTTGCCCTGCGTACCGACGGTCAAAAAGAAGCTTTAACGCCAGCAGAAACACAGGCCATACAAAAAATACGGGATGAAATTGTGCCGCAATTGGACGCACTTGATGAAAAATCGATATCAACCGCCCTCTATGCAACCGCAGAAGCGTACGGATTAGAGCCAAAACAATTATTTACCGCAGTATATAAAACGTTAATTGCAAAAGCACAAGGACCGCGTCTTGCAGGTTTTATGAAAACCATCGGTAAAGATACATTACTGCGGCTTTTTTCAGTATATTAACTATTTTTAAACGCTCTTTTAAGGAGCGTTTTTTTTTGGGATTATGGGCAGTTCTAAAAACCTTGTTGGATTTTTAAAACTGCCCGACGAGTTTTTCATAAGCCGTTGTATATCAGCGGCTTATGAAAAACATCGCAAAATAAGTTTAAGGAGTATACGGTGGGTACTATTATTATGAAAGCAGAGGCACTTGCAGGCTATTTAACGGACAGCGACAAGGCGCATTTGAAAGAACTTGATGACGTATATAGCGAAGCAATGCGTAAGTTTAAGGAGTTAGAGCAAGCACCGGAACGTCAAACGCGGGATGCGGCAGAGCAGGATATCATCACGTTATACGATACTATGGGAAAAATGCTCCAGCACATTTGTAAAGAAGTGCCCCAGCTAAAAGTATATTCATTTGAAACGGATTATGCAAATCATGCGGAAGCCTCCCGCGTTATGGCTAAATTGCGCAGTGCCGCAACCGGACACAATGAATTTATCTATTACACGCAACGGGCCTTTGAAATGCTTTTTAAGTTGGCATACAGCAGCAGCCATGAGGACCATAAAAACTACCTCATCGCCAAAACACCGGTTGTCGCCCCCGTGCAGCAATACGCAGTACATAAAATCAGCGACATTGATCATAAAATAGAAAATACCGTCATGTGCGTTATGCTGCGCGGAGCGCTCTTACCTTCCATGATTATGTCCAAAGAAATAGAAGAATACTCTTCGCACGGCTATGTTACTCCCTTTGCACTCTTCAAAATTAAACGAGATGAATCCAAGCAACTAACTGATATGCAATATATTTTAAATCTGGATATGTCATATTACAATATGGAAGACTTAAACGGCAAAGATTTGATTTTCGCAGACCCCATGAATGCAACCGGTGGCAGTTTAATAACGGTCATCAAATACTTTGAGCAGCAGGGCATCAAACCTAAGTCAATTAACTGCTTTCATGTTATCTCTTCCCTGCAAGGAGCGCTCTGCGTTGCACGCGCTTTAGAACACTGCACTGTGTATACGCTGTGGATGGACCCTGCATTGAACGCTGCGGCCTACATCCTTCCCGGCTTAGGAGACGCAGGAGACAGAATTAATGGGGTTGATGAACAAGAGTATCCCCGCAACATGATCCAGCTCATGGCAGATTACGGAGCAACGATTGCCGGGTTATACCGTAATCAACTACGGGCAATAGAAAATGTTGTATTATACAATAAATAAGAGAGCGCTTGTATGAATAAACAAACACGCGGGATTAGCACCTTTTGTATCTACTTTTTACTCATCGTAACCGCTGCATTTGGAAGCGGCAAGCAAGATAGACAGCTCTTAAAAGAATACTTTGAAATTGCACAGGCCTATGCAGAAGTCGGTAAATATGATAAAGCTATTGAATATTATGAAAAAGCCGCCGTTGATCCTGCCTATAAAAATGCCACGCAATATAGCCTAGCACGTATGTACGGGCTTAAAAACGAATGGAAAAAGGCATGTTCGCTGCTTGAGCCGCAATATAACGAAGCACCTGAGAACATAATGGTGTTGAATGCCTACGCCTATGCATTGGCGTCAGCCGGTGAATATGAGCAAGCCTGTACCATGTATCATACGCTCTACGAAAAGAACCAAAGCGATCCTGAAGCAGCTCTTAACTATGCTCGAATACTCGTCATCGCTCAAAAATACGACGAGGCAACTGCATTTATCGAAAAAATCAAAACGCAGTTTGTCGAGCATGAAGAAAAAGAAGCCCTTGACGAACTTGAAGAAAAAATCAAAAAAGCTTTAGACCCAGACCAAAAAGATCAGAAAGACGAGAAACCTCAAAAAGGACAGAAAGACCAAAAGGAGCAAAAAAACCAGCAAGCTCAAAAAAAACAGAAAGACAAACAGGCTCAAAAAACGCAAACTAACCAAAAAGGCCAAAAAGATCGAAAAGGTCAAGCAGCCCCAAAAGACCAGAAAGCTCAAAAAGACAAAAAAGGCCAAAAAGAACAGAAGGCAGTACCAGCTACACAAAAACCACCTGTATGAGGTAAAAAGGCACGGCATATGCTCATTGGAGACATTCAAATACCAGTTTCAAACATTGCAGGAGCGGGGAAAGCTACTACTGCACAGCTCGCGAACCTCAACGTCTATACGGTAGGAGACTTACTGCAATTATGGCCGCGCTTATGGGAAGATCGTAGCCAGTACCAAAGTCTTGCTGAATGGAATCGGTACCATAAATTGCAGGTACGGGTCTCTATTGTTGCTCATGAATGGTTCGGTTTTGGACGAATAAGAACGCTAAAACTGGTGGTTAGCGATGATACCAAAACAATAGCACAGCTGTTATGCTTTAATCGCCCCTTTTTAGAAAAGAAATTCCCCGTTAGCGCTCGTGCTGTTGTGTATGGCAGTTTCACGATCAAATATGGGGTCTTGCAATCGAGCGCTTTTGATATCGAAGAAGAAGCGCAGGCCAAGGAGTGCATTCTCCCCATCTATCCGCTCACGCAAGGGCTCACACAAACCAAGTTACGGAAATTAATCGACAAAGCGCTCAAGGCATATACCCAGAACATCGATTCCGAGCTGCCGCAAGACATACTAGAAACATATCGCCTTCCCCATAAAAAATGGATACTGTTTGCAATGCACAAACCGACAACAATGCAGCAAACGCAAGAGGCACGCTATGCGCTCATCTTCGAAGAATTCTTTATCTATCAAAGTGCCATAGGACTTCGATCGCTGCAGCGACGGGGGACATTACCACGCAGTACCATTACCAAAAGCGCAGATACTGCAACGCCCGTACCTCTTTACAGCCCCCTACAACAAAAACTCATCAACCGTATCCCGTTTTCTTTAACAGCCGATCAGCAAACCGTTATCTACGATATAAACAACGATATTGAAAGCGCTTATCCTGCAGCACGCCTTATTCAAGGTGATGTAGGTTCAGGTAAAACATTAATTGCGTTTTTAGCGTGTCTTAAGGTGCTTGAAAGCGGCGGCCAAGCGGCATTTATGGCACCAACAGAATTATTGGCTCGTCAGCACGCAGAAAATGCTGCGCGTCTTTTAGAGCCGCTTGGGGTTAGGCTTGCTTTCTTGACCGGCAACTTAAAAGCGAAAGGGAGATCGCACCTTGCGCAGCAGCTGCTTGCAGGCAACATCGATCTCATCATCGGCACCCACGCACTTTTTTCCCGACAAACCGCCTACCACAATTTACGCCTCGTGATCATCGACGAACAACACCGATTTGGTGTGTTACAGCGCTCAGCGATCATTCAAAAAGGCATAGACAGCAACACCGAGCACCGAGCACCTCATTTTCTTATGATGAGCGCTACGCCCATTCCTCGTACCCTTGCTCTGTCAATGTTCGGTGATCTTGATATATCAGTGATTAAAACGCTGCCCCCCGGCAGAAAACCAATACTTACCTATATTGCACACCAAGAAAAGGCCGAAAGGGTCTACCACTTTATTGAGCAAGAAATGAACGCCGGTAAACAAGCCTATTTCGTCTATCCCCTTATCGAAGATTCGGAGGCTATAAGCTTAAAATCAGCAGAACAGATGTTTACTCAGTTGCGCAATCGTTTCCCAAAGCACCGGCTTGCGCTCATTCACTCGAAAATCGATGAAGACGAACAGCGCACTATTATGGAAGAATTTCGAAACGGAGGCATTCACCTGCTAGTGGCAACAAGTGTCATCGAAGTAGGCGTTGATGTGCCAAACGCAACGTGCATGGTTATTGAGCACGCAGACCGCTTCGGCCTTTCCGCTTTGCACCAATTGCGAGGACGCATAGGACGCGGCGACTCGCAATCCTACTGCTTTTTACTCTATGGCAAAAACATCACCGATATCGGCAAACAACGGCTCACCATTATGGGGAACACTACCGATGGATTTATCATTGCGGAGGAAGATTTAAAGCTGCGGGGGCCCGGAGACATCGGCGGCACCGAGCAATCAGGGTACTGCGGGTTTATCCTTGCAGATCCAATCCGCGATTACGCCATCTTAGAAAAAGCCCGCACTGCTGCATTTAACACGTTGGAGTGCACCTATAAGCCAAGCAGCGCAGCCTCCGATGATAACCGATAAGCGTTTCTGCCTACTCAAACTGCACCAATGCTTTAACCTGCCCGTTTAAAGAACAAATACAGACTACATGCGTATTCTCTACCGCTGCATATTTGGCAAGGACCGCGGTATCTGATTTAATCGCTGCTTTATAGGTAATCCGTACTTTTTTGATTTGCTGCACTTTATATAGTTGTTCAGGAATAGCTTCCAACGCATAGGTAAGATAGGTAAGGTTATGAATATGATCATTAAAGTCAAAATCACTTCTGCGTATTGCAATTGTGTGCTCATAGGAAAATGCAGCCGGTATCTTTATTTTTGCAAGTGTTGCCCTGCTAAAAACAGTCTTATCCTCCGGCTCATATTTATACACTAATTCATCGCTTATCGCGCACAAAAGTTCTGTTTGTACATTAGCTAACACCCATTTCGTTGTTCCCCGTACGCATGCTACATCGTCTTTATACAATATAAAATCCCTTGACACCGAAAAAGGAGTGCGCAATTTTTCCGACCACGTGGCTACTGTTATCGAATCATGGTAGTGCGGCAGCGCCTCAATTACCACCTGCCATTCCATAAGAATCCAGGCGGTTGACCGTCCGCCTTTCATAAAGACACTATCGCCCACTTTATCCGAATGATGATTTCCAACATTTTCAAAAATTTTTAAGATTGCGAAAAGGCTTAGCGTGCCTTCTTGCGTGAAGTCTTCAATAACAGGCTGATATCTTTCTGTAAAAATCATCTTTTCTCCCGTGTTCTCTCATACGAATGCACATTGCATACCAGATAAAACCAACTGGCCTTCTATTATATTAACTTATGCACGATACGGCAAGCGTTGAATCTCTTTCCGGTGCAATCACCATGCGTGCTGCACACGCGTACCATTGAGGAAAAAGCGTATCAAGCAGCGTTCTCACGGAAGCTGAACACTCGGCTTCAATATATGCCGGCACTTGCGACAAACGATTTGACGGAAAATACAGCCGCCACGCATGGAGCACATAGCTTTTATGCGTAAGCAGAAAGCGCTTACTGCCATACCGCGTATCACCAATAAGCGAGTGCCCGATATGCCGTGCATGCTTTCTAATTTGGTGTTTTCTGCCCGTAACCAATGCAAACAGCATACAGCTTACCTGTTGCACCGGATTGTAGGCAAGCAGCGTACAGTGTGTAAGTGCCGCTGCCTTCTCATGCGTAACGATAGTCCTATTCAGCATATGGCCTTCAACGATTCCTATATAATACTTTTTTATCGATTTTTCCCGTAAGCACTGCGAAAACCATTGTGCCCCTCGTAAGCTCTGCGAAAAACAGATAATACCGCTGGTATCCTTATCAAGCCGGTGTAGAGCACCCATCCTAAAGGCCAAGCCGTGGGCACAACGCAGGTGTGGCAACGATTCAACAAGAAGATTTTGGAGGCTGTTTTCTCCATGCACTACCATACCGGAGGCTTTGTTGACTATCAATAAATCGGGTGTATGCAATAAAATAGAAAAAGCACGAGTTTTCTGCCCCTTGCAGCGCGGCACATCCGGCGTATAATCGCACTGCTGGTTGTCCTTTTCACAAGGCAGCTCAGCAGCCCCTGGTTCCTTTTGCCTACAATCAAGCAAAAAGTCAGCGATAGCAAGCATGTCTCCCTGCACTGTTTTGTAGTGCACCGTGGTTTTGCTACCGTTGATGCGGATTAAGCCCTTACGGATCGCAGCGTACAGGTGTGAAAGCGGAAGCTGCGGCAAGTAAATGCGCATAAGCCTATCCAAACGTCGCCCGCTATCGTCCTTGCCTATTATCATCTTTTCATACTGAAGCATAGTTTTTTCCTTTCACCACCTTTCACTTCTACACAAGCAACATCGAGGGATTGAACCGGCCACACGAATAAGAGTATACTGTTTCCTACGCTCATTAAACCTAGATTTAGAACTCGACGGCCTGTTTAATCAACAACCCCGACGCAAGCGTCGGGGTATTAAACCCTCCGCACGAATAACGAAGTTACTAAACAGGCCTATTATACACAATAGGAGAACAGAAATGGAAGACTGTGTTTTTTGTAACATCATAAAAGGAAGCATTCCCAGTTTAAAAGTATATGAAGATGAACACACACTCGCATTTATGGATATTGCAAAGGACGTGGACGGGCATATATTAGTTATTCCCAAAAAACATACCACCAATATACTAGACGCTGAGCCCGAAACGCTCCATCGAGTGATGGATACGGTACACAAAGTAGCCAAGCATTGCGTTGATCGTTGCGGATACGAAGGCGTGAATGTGTTAAATGCCAATCATGCCTGCGCAGGACAAACCGTATTCCACTTGCACTTCCACATCATTCCGCGCAACAAAAATGATGGTGTCCATGGTTTTCCTGCCTTCCCGGGAAGCAAAAAATCGCTTGAAGATATGCACCGGCTCCTTGCCATGCAGCCCTAACAGCAGTTCAACAAGGGCGGCTCTATCCGGCAAAGGAAAAATGCAGCCGGGCAGCTTGTAAGCAGTAGGTCAGCACCGCTATTACATCTTTTTTGGTTTTAGCGTTCACCGTATGAAGCTCTTTGGCAATGCGAATAAAATTCGCAAGCCGCGCCTTATTGAATTCTGTCAGCGTGGCAGCGCCGGTGGCATACACCACGTCAAACAGCGTATTGACGAACCCTTCCCGACAACTCAGCTCCACATGACTAAGCCAGGTAGCTACCGTGCGCTCGATAAAAACGCTTTCTTTTGTGCGTTCAGTGCACGTTATCAAGCGGTCTGTTTCCACCTGCCACGAAAAAAGGTCATGCTGCAATATCCCTTTGGCGGCACTGCTGCGCACAATGGTATACTGAGGAGGATACGATAAAAGAATACCCACAACCGACGATTGAGGAATAAACGAAGCAATTTTATGGATAATAGCTTGAAAGCACGGATCGCTTTTAATGTCAAAATGAAAACCAGGGCCATCATAGCAAAAAATAGTGTGAATACGCTTTTGGATAGCCTTTTCCACCATCGCTCCTGCATAGACAGCAAGGTTGCCGCCTTTGGAATGACCTGCTACCAAAAGAGAGCCCGGTAAGGCAGCCGCAGCCTGCGTCACATAATCGGCAGCGGCTTTTTGCGCTGCAATAGGATGCACACAGGTAAGGAGAAAGTCTTCTTTCCAGCCGATAAGGCTGTCGTCAGTACCACGGAACACAACGCAATACAGCGTGCGATCCAGCATGGCGGTATAGGCAGCAAACTGTTTTTGAGCTTTAATATCAACTTCATCGATAAAGCCTTTCAACACTATACCGCCGAACCGCTCGGACTGCCCTGCCTGTGCAAGCAGCTGCGCCGTAAGTGGATTAATAAACACGCCCCACACTTCTTTTGCGCTCGTATTATTTCGGTTATGATACGCAGCAGCAGCTTCCGCAAGCGTAATACCGCCATGAAAATCCCGCGGAATAATACCGGTAAAATCAGCATACGAAAGCTGACATAAAATTAACGCATCAAGCTCATTAAAGGGGCGTACACTAAAGGGGATATCGCCTCGCCAGGTAAGATAATCACTCATAGTAGCCATACGATACCCCGCTTCAGAAACTCACCGCCACCTCGATGCAGCACGCACCAAGGTAGTATGTTGGTTATTTTGCTTTCTGTTCGATAGCCGCTTGGGCAGCTGCAAGCCGGGCAATCGGCACTCTAAACGGAGAAGCTGATACGTAGGACATGCCTGCACGGCAGCAGAACTTCACCGATTCAAGGTCTCCGCCATGCTCACCGCAAATACCAACCTTTAACTCACTACGCGCACTGCGCCCTTTTTCTATAGCAGACTTGATCAGGAGCCCAACGCCCTCTTGATCCAATGATTGGAACGGATCGGCAGGGAACACGCCGGCTTTCTGCTCATCTACATAGTCCGGCAAGAATTTTGCAGCATCGTCGCGGCTGATACCGAGAGTCATCTGGGTGAGATCATTAGTACCAAACGAGAAGAATTCAGCATGGGCGGCAATTTTATCCGCTAGAAGCGCTGCACGCGGCGTTTCAATCATGGTCCCCACAAGGTATTTCAAGGAGACACCGTTTTTCTCAATCAGTGAATCAGCGATCGCACGTACCTTTTTTTCGATGATCGTAAACTCTTTAGGATCAATGGTAAGCGGCACCATAATTTCAGGAAGAACTGTTACCCCTTTCTTCTGCATATTACATGCAGCAGTAATGATAGCAGACACTTGCATGTCAAGAATCTCAGGATAGGTAATCACCAATCGGCAACCTCTGTGCCCCAGCATAGGATTGGCTTCGTGCAATTGCTCAACCCGCTCCTTTACGCTCTTAAAATCAACATTCAACGCTTCTGCAAGTTTTTGTTGACCTTCTTTATCATGCGGTACAAATTCATGCAAGGGCGGATCAATTAAGCGGATCGTAACATTTTTACCATCCATCGCTTTGAAAATACCTTCAAAATCTTTGATCTGGATAGGCAACAGCTTAGCGAGCGCTTTTTTTCTCCCTTCAGTGGTAGCAGCCACAATCATTTCCCGCACCGCTAATATGCGTTTTTCATCGTTAAAAAACATGTGCTCAGTACGGCACAGCCCAATTCCTTCGGCCCCATGAGAAACGGCAATCCGTGCATCCTCAGGCTGGTCTGCATTGGTGCGCACTTTAACAGTACGAATTTCATCAACCCACTGCATCAAGGTTTTATAGGCCTCAGGCTGTTCTGCCTGCATCAACTTTAGCTCTCCCACATACACATTGCCGTGCGTACCGTCAAGCGTGATATAATCACCTTCCTTTAAGGTAATGCCATTATAGCTGCATTCCTTTTTCTCGTAATCGATAGTGAGCTTTTCGCAGCCGACGATACAGCACTTACCCCATCCGCGGGCTACTACCGCAGCATGGCTCGTTTTGCCACCCGTTGCGGTTAAAATACCCTGTGCAGCGTACATACCGCCAACGTCTTCCGGGCTCGTTTCCTTGCGGACCAAAATAGCCTTTTCTTTTCGGGCCGCCAGTTCTTCCGCCTTCGCAGCAGAGAAACAAATCTTGCCTACCGCAGCCCCCGGCACTGCATCAATACCACTTACCAGGAATGAGGCTTTTAAGTTCTCTTGCTTATAATCAATGGCAGGATAAAAGATGCCTTCAATATCGCCCGCTTTAATCCGCATGACGGCTTCTTCTTTGGAAATAAGCCCTTCATTCACCATATCCACCGCCATTCTAAATGCCGCAGCGGGTAAACGCTTACCTACACGGCACTGCAGCATGTACAACGTGCCTTCTTCTACGGTAAACTCCATGTCCTGCATATCTTTGTAATGAGATTCCAACAGTTTCCGTACATCACAGAGCTGCTTATATGCTTTAGGCTCCTCTTTTGCAAACTCATCCAACTTCATCGGTGTGCGGATACCAGCAACCACGTCTTCGCCTTGCGCATTAAACAAATAGTCGCCATAAAATTCATTCGCGCCGCTATTAGGATCCCGCGTAAAGCACACCCCCGTACCGGAGGTATTGCCTTTATTGCCAAATACCATCTGCATAACATTCACCGCAGTGCCTTTAATACCGACAAGGTTTTCAACACGGCGATAGGTAACCACCTTTTCAGCCATCCACGAGTTAAACACAGCACCAATAGCACCCCACAGCTGCTCAATAGGATCTTGCGGGAAATCTACTTTTATCTCTTTTTTATAAAGTGCTTTTGAATCTTTAATAACTTCAGCTAGTTCATCTTCATTTACATCCGTGTCACCGATTTTTGCAGGCGCTTTGACATTCAGCCGCGCACGCGTATATTTCTCTTTTACCGCATCAAACACTGCATCAAATTTTTCCCGCTCAATTCCCATAGCGGTAGAACCGTACATCATGATAAATCTACGGTATGCATCAAGGGCGAAGCGGCGGTTAGCGGTTTTTTGCGCCAAACCTTCAACTGATTTATCGGTTAACCCAAGATTTAAGATAGTTTCCATCATACCGGGCATAGAAACAGGAGCTCCTGAACGGACAGAAACCAATAGAGGATCAGCGGGATCCCCTAACCTTTTTCCTGTTATATCTTCAAGCTTTTTTAACTGTGTTTCCACCGCTTGCTTCAATCCGTCAGGATATTTTTTCTCATTTTTATAATAGAGCTGACACACTTCTGTAGTAATGGTAAACCCAGCTGGAACCGGTAATTTGGCACGGGTCATCTCTGCAAGCCCCGCTCCTTTTCCTCCCAGTAATTGCTTCATAGTCCCATTACCTTCAGCTTCACCATTGCCGAAAAAATAAACGTACTTTTCTTCTCCCATATTTCTTACCTCCCATATTTCTTACCTCCCGTATTTCTTTATTTGAATACATACAATAACTGTTGCATGAACCTTGCTTCTATTGTATAATGCGCAACTGCTCATGTCAAGAAATGCACCACTGTTCCTCTATCTTATTATAAGGCATAAAACATGTTCCGCCTAAACCGATACAAAAAAGCCGGCCGTATTGTGCTTGGATTTGCCTTCCTTTTTTTTGGTTTTGTTGCTCTTTTAACCGTTATACGACAGCAAATGCTGTCTAGCACACCACAAAAGAGCGAGCCCGCCGAAGCGAAAACCCCCACTGTGCCGCAAGAAGCACCACCTTTAACGCTCACCTTTGCAGGCGATCTTATGGCTCATACCGTTAATTTCAAGATGAAAGACTACAATGCCATATATGAAGATGTAAAAACAGTGTTACAAACTGACGACTTAAGTTTTATCAACGTTGAAACGCCAGTGTGCGATGACTTACCCATGGCGACTTATCCGCAATTTAACGTGCACACTCCCTACCTACGCGCTGCCTTTCAAGCGGGATTTGACGTTTTTAGCTTTGCAAACAACCATACCAATGACAAAAACGTAGCAGGCATTGACGGCACGCTAAAAGCAATTCACGCGATCAACAATGAATTAGCACAACCAGAAGCAGCGAACCGTACGTTCGCCTATTCCGGCCTAAAGCAAACGGCAGATGAACCTTTTCACGTTACGCACATCAACTACAAGGGCTGGAATATTCTTTTTTGCAGTATCACCGAACTATTAAATATTCACGATTCATCAAAAAATAGGCTCTACTACAGTCCGTCAACACAAGAAGGCCGCAAGCTATTGCTTGAGTTTCTCTCGCAGGCCCGAAAAGCATACCCGTGCGATCTTTTTGTACTCGGCCTCCACCTCAATGAACCCGAATATGTACTGACCGTATCAGAGGCAAAAAAAGTATGGTTTAAACAGCTCGGTGAGGCAGGCATCGATATTATTTGGGCACACCATCCGCATGTGATGCAACCGTGGGAGTTTATACAAGTGGAGCGGCCGTCTGATGATAATGCCGGCAGCAAAAAGGAACAGTTTGCCTCCAAAGAGGTTTTCTGCATGTATTCAATGGGGAATTTCATATCAGGACAGAGATGGAACGTCCACTATGACGATCCTACTTTTTACCGCGAATACACTGGCGATGCGGTATTGTTACAGCTACAGTGCCGAAAAGAAGCAGAGCACGTAAGCATGTCGGTAACGCCGCTGCTCATTACGCAATACAATGCATTGCCGAACCCCGTTGTGAAGCGGTTTACGCCCGAATGGATACAAACACTCACCACCAAAGAACAAACCTATTTTAATCAACGTTTTACCTTAATGCACGACTATTTGCCCTTTGATACAGCACAAGAATAGAAAATCCCTTACATGGACCACACGGGGCACGCGCTGTTGGCGCATACCCGTTATTTATCTTCTTTTTGCTGCAATACCTTCTCATTTTCCAGTGTCATAGGAATATCGGTATAAATTTCCGGTTTATAGACACTTGAAGGATTAATCATATTTTTAGTGTTTAAATATGATAAACTAACGGACTTTGAACGCACCATTGTTTCAGGATTTCTCGTAAGCGTATCCCACGCCCGATTTGCCTCTGCATAGAGCGCAAGTGCTCGTGCATTTTTTTGCGAATCACCGTTCCGCTCAGCAATCTGATTGAGTGTTGCCCCCAAATTCGTAACAGTATGCATATAGCTTTCTATAAATTCCGCGTCTTCAGGATTTTTACCGATATTCAGTACGCCTTTATGGACACGCTGCACATCTAATAATTCTACCAGTTGTTCGTACGCAGCCTGTGCAGCAAAATAATTACCCCGCTTAAACAGCGCATTACCAAGACCATAGAGTAAATTTTTATCATACAACTTTTGCTCATAGGCATTAGAAATATATTCAATAGCGTTAGCGTAATCTTCTTTCTGGTAATACAGATACCCGATACGGTAATTAATTGAAGGAGTATCATTGGCTTGCTTTACGGCATTTTGATAGCTATCAAGCGCAGAATCAAAATCATGAGAAATAAAATAGTCAATATCGCCATAATCAGCATAGAGCTTCCCAATCGTTGCATTTGCGGGCAAAGGATTTAACGCAGTATAGTCTTTATACAGTGCAAGCGCCTGCGCATACAGGTTTTGGGCGTCTAAATACTTTTTCTGGGTCGTAAGCTGTTCACCAAGCAAGCGCATAGAATCAATATAACGAACAGTTCGCAGGGGAGGCATCGGCCCCACTGCTTCAAACTGCTTAATTGCCTCCGTTAAATTTTCAATTGCTGCATGAGGCTTGTAGTTATAGATAAAAAATTTACCTAAATGATAATAAGCTTCAGGGATAGATTTATCTGCCTGAATTGCTTTTTCTAACAACAACCGCACATCGTCAATCTTAGCACGCAGTTTCTCTGAATCAAGCGGCAAAGGATTGTACCGTTTTTCTAATAAATACCCACCTAATTCGGTAATATCCTCCGCAGTGATTTTTGATAATCGTGGTACAAAATACTCTTTCAACGGCAGCACTTCCGCTAGATTATCTGTCCGGATAAAATAACGCAGCATACGCGCTAACAATGCATCGCTTTTATCATACAGTTCCATAACCCTACTGTATATTTTTACTGCATCCTCATATTTTTCAGGATTCTCATACCCCCACGTCATATAA
This sequence comes from Treponema sp., assembly GCA_052169815.1. GTDB lineage: Bacteria > Spirochaetota > Spirochaetia > Treponematales > Treponemataceae > Treponema. The sequence continues at coordinate 1,581 of JBQNBR010000046.1, read as the reverse complement.
ATATCGCCAAGTGCCGTAAGTCCATCTTTATCGTTCACATGGTAGTCAAGAATCAACCGACGGATAACCGCCTCAGCCCGCTCATAATTACGTAAATCGGAAGCGAGCATATCAGCATATTCAAGTCCGGCATATTTATCGTATTTAAAATCATAAATCAACCGGCTGTACATTTTTTCTGCTGCACTAAATAGTTTTCTATTTTTAAACCCACGTGCATAGGTAAAATACCATCTTTTTTTCCGTTTATACTCACAGGCCTTATCAAACTTTTCAATAGCGGTATCATAACGCCCATTTTCAAGATAGGCATACCCCGTTTTATACAGGCTCTCTGATCTCAGCGGCTTATAAATAAACTGCCACGACAACACCGTGATACAAAATGCGAAAAGCAAGGCTAATGAAACCATTACTGCAACAGGTAAGAACTTATGCAGCATCCAATACTTAAAGGTTTGCTTTTGCCGTTCGTATTCCTCCACTGACGAAGATTGAAAATGCTTCGGGATAGGAATGCTTTTATCAAGCAGCTTTTCCAACCGTGTGGCAATTTTTTTCATCGAGGCCTTAGAAAGGACCAACCGGATTAAATTAAGCTTGTTTTCATCACTATCATTGCCATTCCCAATATAATCTTGCATTGCCAGCCGCATATTCAAGGGAAAAGCATTCACTCGGTTTAAAAAACGAGCATATTCTTCATCTGTAAGGGATTGGTCATCAACTTCAGGTGCAGAACTTTTTTTCTTACTGTTTCCAATAAGCGCATCAAGATCTGCGTGACTATCCGCAAAGTCCTTAAAGGTATCAGGCAAGTTAAACTGATTATCAGTTGAATCCAAAATATCAGTATCTAAGACATTATCCTCAAGCGAAAACCCTGCACTGTCATACGCATCACTATCAAAATCTGCTACAGACGCGGTACCTTCAGAATCTTCCCCAGTAGACAAGTCAGCAGCATCATTATCTGAAAAAGAGGATAATACATCATCATCGTCAAACATAGAAAGATCAGGAATCTCTGCTTCCAAAGGCTCCGCGTTGCCTGAGGAGATGTTATCAACTGCTGCCGGTTCAGAAGAGCTCTGATCTTCTGAAAAAAGAGACAGTTCGTCCAATGCATTATCATTGTCATCAGGCATTCCAGTATCAAGATCAAAGTCAGAAAGATCAGGCACCGCAGTGAGCTCAGCAGCCGGTTCTCCGGCATCATCACGAATAAGATCAGGGGCCTCGCCGCTTGCAGTTCCTCTATCATCTACATCATCAAACAATGCAGGAAAATCGCTTTCAGCATCACCATCAGAAGCAGCAGCCGGTTCCGCTACTTCCGCACCAGCGGACGGCTCAGAATCAAAATCGAGCGAGGAGAGAATGTCGTCAAAGTCTGAAAGATCAGGCGCATCGGTTTGCGCGGAAGCAGGTTCGTCAGCATCACCCTGCATAAGATCAGGGAGCTCGCCGCTTGCAGTTCCTCTATCATCTACATCATCAAACAATGCAGGGAAATCGCTTTCACTATCACCATCAGAAGCAGCAGCCGGTTCCGCTACTTCCGCACCAGCGGACGGCTCA
>JBQNBR010000045.1:0-17389 GCA_052169815.1 Treponema sp. | reverse complement strand
CCTGCCGCTCTTTTTCCAGTGCTCAAGACTTTTTGAAAAAAGCGCATCAGTACCAAAACTACTTTACCTTCACTCGGTTTAATACCTATAAAAACGGCTCGCCCGTGCAGCTTTTACAACAGGCTGCCCCTCACATTAACCGCGCTGTTTTGAACTTTAAACCGGTTCTGGTTGACACGTTCTTTCATTTGTATAAAAATGAATTTAGATTGCTTGCCTCTTAGTACGCCGGATACCATCTCTCTTCATATCCCAATCTACAGAAAATCATAATAGTAGTGCTATAAGTAACTGCACGGCATGTAAAATTTACCAAAATTCAGCAGTAAGCATCCCATCGGTACATTATCCAACATGCATTAAAAATTAAATTGTATTCATTGTTTAGGAGTCATACCATGAAAAAACGCTTTTCGCTTCGGTACAAACTTATTGTTATTTTTGGGCTTTTGATTGCACTAGCGTCCCTTGTGGAAGGTGTGCTTGCAGTGAGAACTGCGCATACAGCCGTAACCGAAAAAGTCGAAACACATTTAATCGATAAAGCCACTGATGCTGCAGAAATTATTGATGGACGGATTACCGCCCTCTTTCAATTTATTGAAGGACTTGCTCGTATGCCTGCTTTACGGGACAAAAGCCTTCCGCTTATTCAAAAAGCGCAGAGTCTTGTACGAGAACAAGCAAACAACCAAACGATCGAATATTTTGGTGTATCCGATGTACACGGTAATCGGTATGATCCTTTAGGGAAACGTGTAGCAGTAGGCGATAGAGATTGGTTTCAAGCAGCACTAAAAGGGACTAATTTTATTTCTGAGCCGCTGCTTTCGCGTGTTACGAACAAACTGCAATTTATTCTTGCTGTACCGATTAAAGATGATAATCATGCAGTCATCGGGGTATTAAGCGCCGCTATTGCGAGTAACTTTCTTTCTGAGGAAATTAAAGACATTGTCGTCGGGAAAACGGGAAGCTGCTATGTTTTAGGGTCGACAGGGACAACTCTTGCTGATACAGATATGGAATTGGTGGAAAGCCGTTCAAATGCTAACGAAGAGGCAAAAAAAGATCCTACATTACGCTCTCTTGCAGCCTTTGAAAAGATGGCGATTGAAACGGACAGCTCCTCCGTTGGCTTTTATGAATATAATGGCGTAAGGAAAATAGCCTCATATGCCTCAATAAAAATCGCCAATTGGACAGTTATCATTCAAGCGCCTGTGCATGAATTTATGGGCATAGTCAACGCCTTACACATTTCAATGTATATTACCAGTGCGGTGGTTTTGGTTATTGCATTAGGCATTGTGTATGTTATTTCCGATCAGATCGTAAAGCCGATAGCGGGTGTGGTTGCTGCATTGCGAAATATCGCACAAGGAGAAGGCGACTTAACCGTCCGCCTGCCGGTTTCCGGTAACGATGAAATTACTGACATGGCAGAATACTTCAACAAAACGATTGCTAAAATCGGCGCTTCTATTCATCAGGTGAGCGTAAACAGTACTGCCATGGAAGAAATTGGCAACGAGCTTGCTTCTCACATGGCGGAAACTGCGAGCGCCGTACACCAAATCAACGCCAATATAGATGGGGTAAAGCAGCAGGCCATGACTCAAGCGGCTAGCGTTACCGAAACAGCGGCAATTATAGAGAAAATTGTCCGAACGATTAAGCAGCTGAACAATAGCATTGAAACGCAGGCGGCAAGCGTGGCGCAGTCTTCTGCTTCGGTAGAACAAATGGTTGCCAACATTGCTTCCATCGGGCAAACGCTCGATAAAACCGATGCAGTAATCAAAAGCCTTACAACGGCCACCGGCGACGGCAAGGCAACCCTCGTTACCTCCAACAACGTAACGCAAAAGATTGCAGAAGAGTCGGGATCGCTGATGGAAGCGTCGAGCGTTATTCAGCACATTGCTTCGCAGACCAATCTTTTGGCCATGAATGCTGCTATAGAGGCGGCTCATGCCGGGGAGGCGGGCAAGGGCTTTGCCGTTGTTGCTGATGAAATCCGCAAACTCGCCGAAGATTCAGCGATGCAGGGAAAAAACATCACTGCTACCCTTGAAACCCTATCCGGCGAAATCGAAGTGCTTTCAGCGTCTTCCAAAACGGTAGAAGAGAAGTTCAATGTCATCTTTACCCTTGCCAAGCAGGTAAAAGCAATGAGTGCCAGCTTGACGGAATCGATGCGGGAGCAAGAGCACGGTAGCAGAGAAGTGCTGGCTGCCATCAGGAGCATCAACAGGGTCACCACAGAGGTGCAGGCAGGGTCGGAAGAAATGCTGAAAGGTGGAGCGAGTGTCGCCGAAGAGATGCAAAAGTTGGATAGCCTTACTCACGTCATTACCGATAGCATGAACAAGATGTCCGTAGGTGCCGTAAAAATCAGCGATGCTGTGCAGGAAGTCAACGAGATTACGCAGAAGAATAAGCGGAGTATTGAGAATTTGGCAGATGAGGTAGGAAAATTTAAAATATAAGCGTTTCAGAATATAGCTAGGATGCCGCAGGTTTCACGCAGTAGCGCGTTTCGGATGCGCTGAAATACGCTGTTAAAAATATACACAGGATGTACATTTTTAACGAACTCTCTTTACAATCTGTCCTATTAAATTGTTTTTCTAATATATTTGTCCTACATATACGCTGACGGTATAGATACGCTGCATAAAATAGTGTAAGATACTTACAAAGATACTGCTTAAAAGAGTATCACTCACTTGAACACTGCCGGTGTTTTCTAACCATAAGGAGAGAATCTATGAAAAAAACTAAAATTGTATGTACCATCGGGCCTGCCTCCGATTCAGAAGAAATATTAGAGGAACTTTTTAAAGCAGGTGTAAATGTATGCCGCTTGAATTTTTCGCATGGTAGCTACGAAGATCATCAAATGCGGATTGACCGCATAAAAAAAATCCGTGAAAAGCTCAATTTACCCATTGCTATTTTGCTTGATACTAAGGGGCCTGAAATACGGATTAAAAAATTTGAAAAAAACAGCATTCGGTTAACGAGGGGACAGGAATTTACCTTAACCACGCGCGAGGTGGTTGGTAACGAAACCATCTGCAGCGTAACCTATAAAAACCTTGCGCACGAAGTGCAGGAAAAAACACGTATTCTCATTGACGACGGCCTCATCGAATTAGAAGTAACGGCTATAAAAAACGGTACGGATATCGTCTGTACCGTGATGACAGAAGGGGTGGTCTCAAACAACAAAGGTGTGAATATTCCCGGTGCAAAAATCCGTTTACCGTTTTTAAGTGAACACGATATAGCCGACTTACGGTTTGGAATTAAGAATAAAGTTGATTTTATTGCCGCTTCCTTTACCCGTAGTGCCGAAGATGTATTGAATATCAGAAAAATCTTAGAGGAAGAAAACGGCAATGATATTTACATCATTGCGAAAATAGAAAATCAAGAAGGTCTTGATGCCATTGACAGTATTTTGGAAGTTGCTGACGGCGTTATGATTGCGCGAGGAGATTTAGGCATAGAGATTCCTCCTGAGAAAATTCCGCTGGTGCAAAAGATGATTATTCAAAAAACGCTTCAGGTAAGCAAACCAGTCATCACTGCAACGCAGATGCTTGAATCGATGACCCACAATTTACGGCCCACCCGTGCAGAAGTAACTGATGTTGCCAATGCTATTTTTGATGGCACCAGTGCTATTATGCTTTCAGGTGAAACAGCTGCCGGTAAATACCCTGTTGAAGCGGTAAAAATGATGCATAGCATTGCGGTCACTACAGAAGATGCCCTTCAGTATGAGCAAATACTGAAAAACGCTGTTTCAGAGCATTCGCTTAGCATTGGCAACGCTATTGCACATGCGACATGTTCAATGGCCTTAGATATGGATGCGCAAGTTATCATTACCGCTACCTCGTCAGGTGAAACACCGCGAGCGCTTTCGAAATACAAGCCGAAGGTACCGATTGTTGCCGTTACCCCTTACGAACAAACAGCGAGGAGACTTGCGCTTAACTGGGGCGTGCATCCTATTGTTGCCCACTATTTTACATCCACCGATGAAATGTTTAAAATCTGTATCGAAATCGCGAAAGATCATGGTTTTGTAAAAGAAGGAGAGCTTGCAGTGCTTACTGCAGGTGTTCCTATCGGCTTGGCAGGCTCAACCAATTTATTAAAAGTAGAAACGGTTGGTAAAATTTTGATAAAAGGAAAGGGTATGGGCATTCCAAAGACGGTTACTGGTAGAGTGCGGGTTATTCAAACTGAAACTGATTTACTTGCTGATTTTAGAGACAATGATATTATCGTGGCTAAAAGAACCAATGACTTAATGAATTCTTTTATGGAGCGTGCTGCTGCCATTATTACAGAAAACAGCAATGTAAGCGGTCATGCGGCAATAATGGGTATGATGTTAGGAAAACCGACTATTATTGGTGCTGCTTCTGCAACGACAATACTCAAAAATGACGAATTTATTACGATAAACGGTAAAACCGGCGTGGTCATCAAAGGGACATCAATGATGTAGTGCACCATGATAAAAGCTCATATCCTTGACACCACATTACAGGCGCATTTGCACTCACTCGAACAAGACCGTATGTCGGTGTTTATTGCTGCAGGCGGTTTATTCCGCGGCGCTCTGTTTCACGGTACGCATCTTGTTAATCAAATGCGTGCTCAGCATAACACCGGAATATTGGAAACGCTCCTATTAGGTCAAGCACTGCTCTGCGGGGCTCTCATCATTCCTACTATGAAGGACGACCGTGAAACACTGCAATTGAAATATCAAACAGATGGAGCTGCTCAAGGATTTTGTGTAGAGGCGCATGCGCAAGGTTCGGTACGGGGGTATTTACTCAATAACCCCATACCAATCAGTAAGCCGTTAGAAAGCTGGGATATCAGCCCTTTTATTGGCGATGGGACGTTAAGCGTTACCCGATCGAGCAAAACGACGCAGGGTAAAGCGCCTCATCTGCAAACGGGCCTCGTTGCAATTAAGCATCATGATGTTATCAAAGATATCATGTGGTATTTTCAACAATCAGAACAGTTGTATACTGCTTTTCATACCAGCATACAGTTTGATACCAGGGGGCGTGTAACGGGAGCTGGCGGGCTTTTTATGCAGCGCCTTCCTTTAGAAAGCGGCAGTTCTAAGATAGATACCGCAGAGGCCTTGCTACCACCTCTGGAGCAAGCGTTTTCAGCTTGTCCTTCTTTAGGCACATGGTTTAGCGAAAAAGGAACCCATGAAGATCTTCTCTACGGATTATTGCGGGAATTTTCTCCTCACATAATAGATACTCGTGATATTGTTTTTGATTGTCCTTGCTCGCAAGCGTATTATACTAAAGCACTTCAGACACTTCCGTCGCAAGAACTCGAAAAGCTCTCACAAGAATCTGCCGCTCCACTTGAAATTACCTGTGCATACTGTTCAAGCGTTTACCACATACGGCGGAACTTCAGCACAGAGCTTTAAAACGGTTTTGTATGTATGCTCTATGGAACCTATCTGCTCGATACATTCTATAGAGCATACAAGCGCTGTATTCCCATCCAAGCATGAATAGAAAGCGCTTCGAGTAATTACTCAATTACTGCCACAATATCACCGGCTTTCAAAATCAGGTGCTCTTCGCCGTCAATTTTAAGCTGGGTACCGGCATACTTGTCATACATTACTTTCTGATTCACCGATACTTTTATTTTTTCTTTATCATCCCCAACCGCAACTACTACGGCTGTTTGCGTTTTTTCCTGAGCAGTATCGGGGATAATAATTCCTGCTGCGGTCTTGGTTTCTACCTTATCAACTTTCACTAAGACACGGTCTAGTAATGGCCGTACATTCATGTAAGAACCTCCTGTATATGTATATAGGTGTATAAACTAATTCCGATAGAACAAATGTCTTCGGGGCCCACATAAACAAGGTAAACTGTGTCATTTTAACTCAAGTTTAATCTTGTTTATGCTAAGTGAGTCATTTAAACCTCACCGTATCAAAATAAAATATACAAACAAAGATTCAAAAAGGCAAGTTGTTTTCTTTTTTTCGCTGATATTTATCCTATTAGAGCATAAAATGCATACAGCGAAGCTTTTTTGTATAAATCTTCTGAAATTGCTGCTATTTTCTCAAAACTGGCATGTTTTTTGCTATTGATATAAGTAGATAAGGAATAAGGAGATCGCTATGGAAAAGCTCATTCAAAAAAAATCACAAAAAAACGACAATATTTTTGCAACGTACTTAAAAGAAATCAATAAAATTCCCCTATTATCTACTGAAGATGAAATAAAATACGCAAAAGCAGCGGCTCAAGGCGATGCGCATGCAAAACAAATATTAATTGAATCCAATCTGCGCTTTGTTATTAATGTCGCAAAAAAATATCAAAATCAAAATATCCCGCTGATGGACTTGATTAGCGAAGGTAATATCGGGCTTATGAACGCAGCGGAGCGTTTTGATGTCAGTAAAGGGAATAAGTTCATTTCATATGCAGTATGGTGGATACGGCAAGCAATACTCAAAGCAATTTGCGAAAAATCCCGCATGATCCGGTTGCCATTAAATCGCGCGAATGAATTAGTGCAAATTGAAAAAGCCCGTAAGCTGATGGAAAAAAATGGTGATACTGCGATAGAACTCAATGATATTGCCTCAGATTTGCATCTTACGCCTGAAATGGCTCACACGATTGTGAATGCAGCGCGGGATCCTATTTCGCTTGATGCACCGGTTTTTACCGATAATACCACTGCAAGCGCCAGCGATTTTATTGAAGATACCCATTACACCGTACCCGAAGATTATATAGTGGATATGGATTTACGTAACAATGTCGATGCCTTGCTTGCTGCATTATCGCCGCGAGAGGCGGAAATACTGCGGTATCGTTTCGGTTTAAACGGTTACGATCAACTTTCACTCAAAGAAGTAGGCCTTCGGTTTAACCTTACCAAAGAACGTATCCGGCAAATTGAGAAAAAAGCGCTGGAACGCTTGCAAAACGATAGTAAAGTGCGTCAGCTTGAAGCCTTTGTTGCGTAGGTGCATCATGCATCCAGAAAAATAAGGAAAGCATAGAAAACTTAGCGAGCGAAGTAGGTAAATTTAAAATTTAAATCCTGGAAATAGTCCTCCCAAAGCCTAAATCAATAACCTTGCTAGAGAGCAGCGCGTATACCTCGGTGCTCTCAGGCGAGGTATAGTCGGGCTTTAATACCCTTTATTACGATGTAAGAAACGCCTCAAGTATTAAACCTTCCGCACGAATAAAAAATTGACAAGTCATTTTGATTGAGGTATACTTTAAGCAGAGTTTTGCAATTATTTTTCATGACAAAACGGAGGTGTATGTATGAAAAAATTGGTTGGGTGTGCGGTTGCATGTCTTTTGCTGACTTCTGCAGCTTTTGCAAGTGGCAATGGAGATAAAGATACGGCAAAAAAGGCAATGAAAGTTGGTATGGTAACTGATGCCGGTACAATCGATGATAAGTCGTTTAATCAGGGTACCTGGGAAGGTATCATTCGTGCGCAAAAGGACTTAGGTATCGAAATTAAATACTTAAAGCCGGTAGGCACAACGGAAGCTGACTACGTGAAAGAAATTTCTAACCTGTATGATTCAGGGTATAAATTTATCGTATGCCCCGGTTTTAAATTTGAAACTGCTATTTTCAAGAGTCAAACCAAATATCCCGATGCAAAATTCGTTCTTATCGACGGTAATGCGCATCCTGCCGATTCGTCTGCTCCTCAGAATGGGCCTAATACCATCGGAATCCTGTTTGCAGAACAGGAAGCGGGCTTTGCAGCAGGTGTTGCTGCAGCGCTTCAGTTAAAAACAGGCCGTTTCGGTTTTATCGGTGGTATGGAAATTCCTGCTGTGCAAAAGTTCAACTGGGGGTGGCAGCAAGGTATTAGGTATGCCAATGACAATTTGGGTACCAACATTGAATTACATCAGGAAGATTTTGTATATCAGGGAACATTCAGCGATATTGCGGCGGGCCAGCAGATTGCAGCCTCTATGTTTGATCGTGGCGTTACCTGTATCCACGCTGCAGCAGGCGGTGTTGGCGTTGGTGTAATCAATGAAACCAAAGCCCGCCGTCAGGTTGGTAAAGATGTATGGGTTGTCGGTGTTGACGTTAACCAATACAACGAAGGGTTGCTTCCTGATGGAACATCAGCGGTGTTAACTTCTGCAATGAAGTATATCGATCGTGCAGCGTACGATATGATTAAAGAAGCGCTGGATGGTACATTCAAAGGCGGGCGTTCTTTATTGATGACTGCAAAAGAAGACGCTGTTGGTATTCCGGCTGAGAACCCTAATCTTGCACCTGACGTACAAAAGCAAGTGAATGAAATTTATCAAAAAATCAAAGCAGGCTCTATTGTTGTTGCCGATAAGCAGGGTGCTTTATTCCGCTAAGCGCTTTGTGAAACGCTGGTTATCTAGTTTAGCATCAGTCAGCGTTTTTGATTGATCATGTTATCGGATCCGAGGTGTTGAGCGACACGCCTCGGATTTTCTTTGTTAAGTACATAAGGGTATCTGCAAAAAAACTTGCTAGATTTTTTGCAGATACCTCATCAGCAGAGCTGATGACGAGTTTTCATAAGTTTATAGATATGAATGATTATTAGTATCGCCATGGATGGCGGTGGTTTTATTGGTAACAAGTTTTCGTAAGAAAACTTGAAGATAAAAACGGTATAAGGACGTACCGTTTTTATCGCAACGTCGCAAAATAAATTTAAGGAAGGCCGGTCTGTCTGAACATTATGCTATAGAGATGCGTCACATCCGTAAGGAATTTCCCGGTATTGTTGCCAACGATGATATTACCTTACAGGTAAAAAAAGGTGAGATTCATGCAATCCTGGGAGAAAACGGCGCAGGAAAATCAACTCTTATGAGTATCCTCTTCGGCTTGTACCACCCCGATGCAGGGGAGATTCTTGTAAATGGCAAACAAGCTGTTATCAATAACCCGAATGATGCCAATGAGCTTGGTATCGGTATGGTGCATCAGCATTTTCAACTTGTACATAATTTTACGGTTACCGAGAACATCATTTTAGGAAAGGAAGAAGGTTTTTTCCTTGATCTCCGTAAAGCTGAGAAAAAAATAAAGGATTTAAGTAATCGGTACGGTTTGCACATTGATCCCAATGCCCGGATCATGGATATAACGGTTGGTATGCAGCAGCGGGTAGAAATTTTAAAAATGCTCTACCGTAATGCAGAGGTGCTGATTTTTGACGAACCTACCGCTGTGTTAACGCCTCAGGAAATCGACGAGCTTATCCAGATAATGAAAAATTTAGTTCATGAAGGAAAATCTATTATCCTTATCACCCATAAATTACAAGAAATCAAAGATGTAGCCAATCGATGCACCATTATCAGGCGCGGTAAGTTCATTGATGTATTAGACGTTGCCGCTACGTCGAAAAATGAAATGGCAGCGAAAATGGTCGGTAGGCCGGTTGAATTTAAAGTGCAAAAAGCTCCTGCGAAGCCGACTGAGGTGGCGCTTGATATTCAGCATTTAAAGGTGATCGGATCAAAAAAGATACCGGCTGTCAATGATTTTTCTTTGCAAGTGCGGAAAGGTGAAATTGTCGGCATTGCAGGTGTTGACGGAAACGGGCAAAGCGAGTTGGTACACGCACTTTCAGGCCTCATGCCGATACTGGAAGGGACGGTATTGCTGTGCGGCAAGGACGTCACTGGTGCTTCTATCCGTGAGCGAAGTGAATCGGGGATGGGCTTGGTACCGGAAGACCGCCAAAAGCATGGGTTAGTGTTGCAGTATTCACTTGCTGAAAACATGATTATCAAATCATACTATACCAAGCCATTTCAAAAGCACGAGCTCTTACAGAAAAACCAAATGTTTACATTCGCAAGTGATATCATCAAGCAATTCGATGTACGTTCCGGCGAAGGGGTACATTCTGCGGCGCGGAATTTGAGTGGTGGCAATCAGCAAAAGGCTATTTTGGGGCGGGAAATCACCCTTGATCCTGCATTGCTCATCGCCGTACAGCCTACACGCGGCTTGGATGTCGGCGCTATTGAATCCATTCATAAAGAGTTGGTAAAACATCGCGACAGAGGCCGTGCCGTTTTGCTTATCTCCTTTGAGTTGGATGAGATTTTCAACTTATCAGACCGCATTGCCGTTATGCACCGCGGGGTGCTTACCGGTATTGTTCGCTCTGAAGAAACTACGGTTGAGGAAGTAGGGCTGATGATGGCGGGAGTTGAGCATACACAAGGAGGGCAATCATGATAGCTAAAAAACGCACGGCTCTTTCTGATAACACGTTGGTCATCAGCCTGTCCGCCGTATTATTCGGCTTGATTGCAGGGGCTGTTTTGATTAGCGTTGTCGGAGAAAACCCTTTCATCGCTTTTGCCTATCTTTTCCGCGGTGGTCTTATGAATATTGAACGGATTGGCAATACGCTTGCTACTGCAACCACGCTCCTTTTGGTTGGCCTGTCTGTTTCGTTTGCCTTTAAAACAGGCTTATTCAACATCGGCGGTTCTGGGCAAATGTTGATCGGTGGCTTGTTCGGCAGCATGTTTGCATTGACGGCAACTTCAATGGCTCGTCCGCTCTTTTTCATCTTACTGATTTTCGTGGGTATTGCAGGCGGAGCATTATGGGGTATGTTGCCTGGTTTATTGAAAGCGCTCTTTAATGTACACGAAGTTGTTTCTACTATTATGATGAACTGGATTGCGTATTGGCTTGTCTTTTACGTGGTGCCCGGCTATTGGAAGGCAGAATACCTTGAAACCGAAAGCAAGTCTATCGCTATTGACCGATCGCTTCGTACTCCGTGGCTTACTCATTTGTTTGACAGCGAATATGTAAACTATGGCATTTTTCTCGGCATTCTTGCGATGGTGTTTCTTAAAATTGTTTTGGATAAAACCACACTAGGCTTTGAATTAAAAGCAGTCGGATATAACCGCAGCTGTGCTGAATATGCCGGGATCAAGGTAAACCGAAATATCGTCATTTCAATGATGATTGCCGGTGCGCTATCCGGCTTAGCAGGCTTAACGTACTACACCGGTTACTCACTCAACATGCAAATCGGTGTTATGCCGGCTCAAGGCTTTGACGGTATCGCGGTATCCCTGTTAGGGGCAGGCACTCCTATCGGTGTCGCGCTTAGTGCAGTGTTCTTTGGTGTGCTGCATGTCGGCAAAGGCTTTATGAGTGCGAATACCGTTGTGCCGCCTGAAATTGCAGATACCATTATTGCGGTTATTATCTATTTTACGGCAACGAGTTTGCTTTTTAAGCGGTTTTGGAATATGGTTTCCAAAAAGATACGCGTAAAACAACCGGTTGCACAAGCTGTGGAAGGGGCATAACATATGTGGCATATTTTAACTTTAATTTTTCCCTATGTAATTGCATATACCATTCCTCTTTTAGTTACTTCCTTAGGCGGCTTATACAGCGAGCGGAGCGGAGTAACCAACCTTGGTCTTGAAGGGCTTATGCTGGTCGGCAGTTTTTCTGCAGCAGTGGTGATTAACACATTACAGAATGCTGTCTCTGCTAGTGCTGTTATTCCGATTGGGCTTTGTGTTGCAGTGATTGCCGGTATTCTGTTTTCGCTTTTGCATGCCTTTGCATCGATTACCTTAAAAGCTGATCAGGTTATTAGCGGCACTGCTATCAATATGCTTGCAGCGGCCTTAACAATCTACATTGCCCGTACGGTAACCGGATCGGGTAATGTCCGTGTGGCAAGTATTATCCGGCAGGATATCCCCGTGCTTTCCAAAATTCCTATCCTTGGGCCGCTGCTTTTCTCGCAATCTTACTGGAGCACGTGGTTGGTCTTGGCGATCCTCATTTTGTCGTGGATACTTTTGTATAAAACCTCGTTTGGGCTACGGTTGCGGGCATGTGGCGAACATCCATCTGCTGTGGCGAGTGCCGGTGTCAACGTGTACCGTATGCGCTACTTTGCAGTGTGTGCAAGCGGGGCGCTTTCGGCCTTAGGCGGAGCGATTATTCTGGTAACCTATTCGGGAGAGTTTAACGGCAGCGTTGACGGGCTTGGATTTTTGGCTATCGCTGCATTGATCTTTGGCCAGTGGAAACCGTTCGGAATTCTCGGTGCAACCTTTTTCTTCGGTTTTGCCCGCACGGTTGCCAATGTTTCTCAGGTTATTCCGGCATTGAGCGGTATACCGCCGGTTTGGCTGAAGATATTTCCCTACCTTGTTACGCTCATTGCGCTTGTGCTGTTTAGTAAAAATTCTGCTGCTCCTAAAGCAAATGGAGAGCCGTATTAATACATGAATGAACTGCTTCGGTTTTTCATTTAATGCCGAGGCTGTTCATTTTTACGGAGCATTTTTTGTACCGTGTTAGTGCGCTTACGCCTTTTTTGTGTAAATCCAATAAAAACACTATTGCGAGCGGGCAAGGATTGCTTTTGCGGAATTATAGGCTTTCTTCATGCCGACGGAGAACAATACTGGTACCAGCACGGCGTACATTTTAATCGACTGTTTGCCGTGCCGTGCAATCCACGCCCGTTTTGTTTGATCCCAAATCGTATGTACCATCGGAATAAAGCATATAAACAGGGAAAGCGTATTAGTAAAACTATTCTTTTTTGAACAAGGAAGGTGCCGCCGGAGGGCGCTTTCAACCGCACCGATCCCCTCACGGATTTCTAACGAGGTTGAGGTTTTAAACATAAGTGAAGCACTTTGAAAAATGCAAAACAATTTCCCCAGCATGATGAGCGTGGTAAGATTGGTAACTGTTGCTTTGAAAGCGGCTGCTACCCCTATCGAAACGATAAGCGTAAGGAACTGCGTGCAATACAGCAGCACAGCATAATACCGCACCGGACGCATGTCTTCAAACTGTTCTTTAAATGAAAATCCTGCTGCACGAGCAGTAATGCATTGTAAAAAAATACAACCGGCGATGACGGGAACTGGCAAAAAGAAAAAGATGAGATTTAAAGCCGGTACAATCAGAATCTTTATCCATGCAGGCATCCGGTGCAGCATAGAATTACCGGCTTTATAGCGGAAAAGCGAATATTTTGAGGCCGAGGTTTTGTTCATCGTATTACCAAACCATATCTTTGATAGAAGTATACGCTGCAAGTGGATTTCTGATATTCCATTGTTCCAAATCCTGTTCGATACCGTTTTGAGGCGTGCCGTCAAAAACCTTTTTTCCTCTAAAGAGTACGATAAAGCGGTCAGCCAATCCGAGGCATTTTTCTATTTCATGAGTTAAAATAATAACCGTCTTGTGATCTTGTTTCAGCGTTTTGATGAGCGCATTCACTTGCTTTACACCGGTAAAATCCAAGTTTGCATACGGTTCGTCCATAATGATAATTGGTAAATCCATTGCAAGCATACAGGCGACGGCAAGCCGCCGTTTTTCGCCGCCGGAGAGAAAGCGCGCTGGAAAATCAGCTTTAGCGGTGAGTCCCGTTGTTTCAAGCGCATGAGTAACCGCAAGGCTGACTTTTTCAGGCTGCCAACCTAGATTTTTCGGGCCGAAAGCGATATCCTCGCGCGGCGTTTCCCCCAATATCTGCGTTTCCGCTTCCTGAAATACGAGCCCCGCCTTTGCATATGCTGTTACGGTGCCTGTGTCTGCCTGTTCAAGCCCTGCGATGATGGCCATGAGCAGACTTTTCCCCGATCCGTTTTCCCCGCCAATAACAGTGCACGAACGTTCTGGAATCTCAAAGCTGACACCAGATAATGCTTCAATGGGACCACCGGCGGTTACAAACGTCTTACAAACTTGTTCGACTTTCAGTGTTCGTACTACAGCGCCGCTTATATCGTCCGTAGACCGTCCGGCGGTATGTACTGCCGTTAGCGATTCCATAAATACTGCGCCAGTATCGGACGGAGCTTAAGCGCTATCGGGATGGCAATAATGCTTTTTAAAATGTCCCCCGGTATAAAAGGAAGAACGGCGGCTCCCATGGTATAGGCAAAGGTCGTTTTATCCGCAGGGACTTTCCCGCCTGCACTTGCCCACGCTGCAAATCGAATTACGCCGGGAATATAGAGAATAGTCATACCGGCAAAGATAGCGATTGCAACACGGATGGCGACTGTTTTATTGAGTGTTTTTTCCGATACGGAAGGACGGCCTGCGATCAAACCGGCAATAACTGCACCGAGTAAATAGCCAAGAAGAAAACCACCGGTGGGTCCCATCCATACGCCGATACCGCTTCTACCGCCTGCATAAACAGGAAGGCCGAGTAGTCCTGCTATCAAGAAAAGCGCTGTCGGAGCGCCGCCGAGGCTCCCTCCAAGTAAAACAGCTATCAAAATGCACAGTACATTCTGTAGAACAATAGGTACGGCACCCAAGGGGATGGCTATAAACCAGCCGACACAAATGATCGCCGCAAAAAGAGCGATAAACGTTGATTTTAATACAGTGGTATTCATAGTAGGAACTCCAGGTAGTGATTGTAAACTTATTTATAATAAATAGTTTACAATCACTACCTTTTTTTGTCAACACTGCATTTCGGTGCAAGAAGCGTCGAGCCTATGCAGGCAGCTGCATCACAATAACAGTGTCTTTTCCTTCGCTGCTTTCGGCATAGACTGAACCGCCGAGGGTGTGCATAATGCTTTTTACGATGGAAAGACCCAATCCTGCCCCACCAGCGTTGCGGACATGTGCTGCGTCTTCGCGGTAAAATCGTTCAAAAATATGCGGCACTGCCTCTGCCCCAATTCCCGGACCGTTATCCGCAATGGAAATACAGATCGTTCCCGTTACGGCGACTTCCGTTGAGGGCGCATGCTTTGTAGGCGGTGGGGTTTCTTCTAAAAAAGAGTGCGTTGAAAGCGTAATGTGTGCATGTCGCCCTGCGAATTTTACGCTGTTGGAAATGATTATCGTACAGGCTTGATGCAGCAGCTCTGCATCGGTATGGATGGTTTGAAGCTCGATATGCGTATTGAACGTTACACCGGGCGCATACGCCTTTGTATCGTCTATGAGCCTTTCAAACAGCGCAGGGAGGGAGAGCGGTGCAGGCTTGATGGGCACGGCATAGTACAGAATATTCAAATCGCCGTCGCTAAAATACTGTTTTGCCGTGTAGCGCTTGGAACGCAGATACTCGCCGTACGGAATGGAAAGATTTTCTCCATCCGGCTCTTTTAGGGGCTTTTCCATCGGTGGCTTTCTTGGTGCTGGATTGGAAAAGATAAATTTGTATTCTTTGTTGCACCGCATATCGCCGAAATGTGAGTGATGCAATGGAAGCCGGTTAAAACTTTTTGCTTCTGGTAAATCGAGGTGAAAGAGTCCCTTTTTTTCGTTTTGCATGTCAAAGATAAAGGAAGCAGGCAGCAGTATTTTTAGCTTATTTCCTGCCTTGTTAAAGGAAAGATGTGCCTGTGGTGGCAGCGGTTTGCCATTTATACGGATTGAGCTCCTTTGCAGCGTCCGTGGATCGGCGGGAAGATTGAATTTGATTTTGATCTCGGCGGTATTGTCCCGTTCGTCTTCGTGTTCTATTTTTGTAACGAAAAATACGCTGTTTTTACCGGACATGCGCATACCGCGGTACGGCAGCGCACGGTTAGGATTTCTTGACTTCTCTGCACCAGCGATGGCCCATATCGTCAAAAATATGAATGCCGCGACCATACAGCCGGCTCTTTTCCCGTTTCTCTTCGTAGCCTCATCATATCGTATTTCCGTTATTTTGTGCCGAAATTTCATCTTAAAATTTTTTAATCTTTTTCCAAGGTGCCTTTCATGACGCGAACAGGGGAAAAGTGGTATATTTGCTTCATCAACTCATGAACGTCCTTGTTTATCAGTTGATGGTGATATGTTGGCAAAGCCAAAATATCGCTTCTGCTATAACCACCGCCCTCCGTGGTGGTCTCAAGTTTGCGATGCAAACTATTCTTTATGAGGAGTATACAGATGAACAAAGGTTTGGCGAAAACAGCAACAGCGGTTGCAGTGGCATCATTCTTGGCGATTGGATCGATTTTTGCAGATAGTCATAAATCGGAGTGGAAAGAACGGATGCGCAGTGATGATATGCCGTGTGATGCGAAATCGATACCCTGCAAGGATTTTCCGCAGGGCGAAAGGTCGATGCACAGTAACATGGCGCCAGCGGTGATGGGCAATTCCATCATGGGCGATTGGGGTATCCGCGATGCCGGTAAGGCGGTCAAAGTTGAGTTCGACCGCAACGGTACGATGGAAATCAAATGGCAGCAGGGACTCGCTTTGGAAACGGAATGGAAAGGTTTTTGGACGTCGACGGATACGGAAATCACGTTTACCGTAAAAATGAAGGAAACGGAAACGTGGACGGACAACACCAAACAGGAGCTGCGTGAAAGGATGAGTGCAACGTGGAAAATCCAATACGTACAAACCGATGATACGCTCACCTTGACCGGCAACGATTTGCCCAAGGAGCTTACGAACCTTACACTATACCGAATCGGCCGGTAAGAACTTGCGAACCTTACGTTGTACCGGATGGGACGGTAAGGAAACGAGCGGGTACTGAAGGGATATTGCGAAGGTGATACTTCCTCAGCCAGCCGCTCAATATTCCGCTTGTTTCTTTGCGTAATCTCGTCATTGCCGTGCACCGGCAGGTGTATTGTTCAATCTCCTTCGCTTTGTGTAATATTTTGCAGAGCGAAGCTGGCAGTCTGTATAGATTTTACCATGGCACGGGCAACCAAGTATGCGGTAATGAAAGCGGTAAGAAATATAACAGTGCCGATTGTTAGCAATGAAAGGCGTAAGGAAGCGACGGTCCCCATAAATTCATCTTTAGGTGCATTGATGACAACTGTCCAATCAGTGGTTTTAATAGTAGCATACGAGTTAATTTTCTTCTCTTTCAACCCGTGTAAAAGCTTTTGTCTCAATAGTTGCCCCTTTAAGTCCCACAATATAGCAATTCCCCTTTCGCCGACCAGGAAGCGTTTTGGTAAGTACTTTTTTGATGCACCTGCTTGACAGTAAAAGTAATTTTTATCATACAAATCATACAAATCATACTCGTAATTAAGAGGTGTGATAAACAGTTCGGCAGAAATTCAGCTTCACTGTTTATCTTATTATATGTGCTTTTTCACTTCGTTGCAAAAGCGCGGAAAAAACTTTTTTCAAAAATTTGATTCGTACTCCGTTTTAGCGGATATGTACAATCAATTTCTTTGCAGAACAAAAGCCGAAAGGCTTTTGATAAGTTTTTTTAAAGTTTTTATGGGAGGTAGAAAAATGAAACACCCAGAGGGAAAATACGCTTGGA
>JBQNBR010000044.1:0-17754 GCA_052169815.1 Treponema sp. | reverse complement strand
GCTGACCAACCGATACATTCTCAACTTTAACCTATTGACTTTTTATAGCAGGTCTTCACACGAATAAAAAAGGCAGCTCAAATTGTTGAGCTGCCTTTTTTATAAACACGACAAGCCGTTGCTGCTTACCGCGCGTATTCTATAATACGGGTTTCACGTATAAGCGTTACCCTAATACGCCCTGGATATTTTAAGTCATTTTCAATCTTCTTTGCAATATCACGTCCCAGTCCTTTAATGTCCTGTTCCGGTATTTTTTCATTATTGATTAAAACACGCAGTTCACGCCCTGCCTGAATTGCATACGCTTTCTCTACACCTTGGAACCCTTCAGCAATAGCTTCAAGGTTCTCCAAACGCCTGATATAGTTATCTACCGTTTCACGCCGCGCACCGGGCCGTGCAGCAGAGATAGCATCAGCTACTTGTACCAATATCGATTCAATACACGAAGGTTCAATATCATTGTGATGTGCGCCGACCGCATTCACAATACGCTGATCAATATTCATCTTCCGTACCATTTCCATACCCACTTCTGCATGGTTTTTATCGGAATCCGCTTCGGCACCCTTGCCAATATCATGCAGTAAACCACCTCGTTTCGCAATTTCTACATTAGCGCCGATTTCTGCAGCAAGCATTCCTGCGATAATCGAAACCTCTTTTGCATGCTGCAACACATTCTGCCCATAGCTGGTTCTAAAGTGCAGCCGCCCTAAAGCCCGTATCGCTTCTTGGCCTAAATCATGAATACCAAGATCAAACAAAACCTTTTCACCTTCTTCGTATATTGTTTGCGAAATCTCCTTAGTAACTTTCTGTACAATTTCTTCAATTCGCGCGGGATGTATCCGCCCATCTAAAATAAGTCGCTCCAGCGCAATACGGGCAATTTCTTTCCGAACCGGATCAAAACAAGAAATCACCACCGCCTCAGGCGTATCATCGATAATAATATCAACACCAGTCAGCGTTTCCAATGCCCGTATATTTCTCCCTTCCCTACCAATAATACGGCCTTTCATTTCATCACTCGGCAAACTCACAGTAGAAACAGTGATATCACTTGTGGTCTCTGTCGCAAGCCGTTGAATAGTTGTTACCAACACATCGCGGGCTCTTTTTTCCGCATTTAAATTGGCCTCTTCTTCAATACGATTAATGAACACTTGTGCATCGTGCTTAGCCTCATTAACCAAGCCCTGAATAATTAAATCTTTAGCTTGAGCTTGCGTTAAGCCCGAAACACGCTCTAATTCTTCACGATACCGTTGCTCTTTATCACCTAAAACCTTCTCACGCTCATCGAGGGCAGAGTTCCGCTCAATGAGTTTTTTTTCAGTTTTCTCTATTGTGTCAGACCGCTTATCCAATTGCTCTTCTTTTTGGTTCAACCGCCGTTCAACCCGTTGCAGGTCATTACGGCGTTCGCGGTTCTCTCGTTCTTGTTGATTTCTTTCCCGAATTAGTTGTTCTTTTGCTTCAAGAAGTATATCTTTTTTTTGGGCCTCAGCCTCTTTTATAGCCTCCTGTAAAACCCGCTCTGCACGCTGTTCAGAAGCAGATAGTTGAAATCTGGCGTACAGCCAGCGAATCGTCCATCCAAGAATTAAACCGACAGTTACGAGAGCAGCACATAAAAGCACTAAACCGATTGTATTCATGCCTTGCTCCTTTTTACTTGACTGTCATAATGCACTTTATACTGAATACCTTAAAATGTCAATAAAAACTGCTTAAGAGTCAGGGAACCTCCAAAAATCCATCAAGGTTTTGCAGGTCTCCTATACAACCTCTTAATTATGTGATAAAATTATAAGATATCGTATCAAGGAGCCAAGCCATGGATTTTTGCCCCGTTAAAAAAATTTCTCTTGCCAATACACCCACAAAAATCGAACGCCTTGCTAAAACCTCTGCCACGTACCATAAAAATATCTTTATAAAACGGGATGATCAAACGGGCACAGAACTCTCCGGTAATAAGGTGCGGAAACTGGAATACGCTATTGCCGAAGCGGTTACGCAAGGCTGCGACACCATCGTTACGTGCGGAGGTTTGCAATCAAATCACTGCCGAGCAACTGCTGCCGCTGCCGCACTGCAGGGTATGCAGTGTGTTCTGCTGTTAGCAGCCGAAACACCGCCTACAGTATCCGACGGCAATCTTTTATTAGATCATTTATTCGGTGCGCAGGTCCGTTTCATCGCTCCCACCGCTTTTGAATCGGAGCGGCAAGCAGTCATGAACAACATCATCCAAGAATTAGCCCAAAAAGGGCACAAAGGCTATATCATTCCATTGGGAGCTTCTAATGGAATTGGCACCTTCGGCTACTTTGAAGCCATGAACGAAATAGCTGCACAAGAAAAACACATGAACACTGTCTTTGATACTATCGTGTGCACCGTTGGTTCAGGCGGCACGTACGCAGGCTTGTGCTTAAGCAATAAAATCAATCACTACGGAAAGCGCATTATCGGGATCAGCATTTCGCAGCCTGCGGAGGTTTTTAGACAGGACATCATTACAATTTCCAAAGAATTCTATGCATACCGCCGTGAACACAATGCGCTTGATCCGCAGGACATTCATATTATCGATGGTTATGCAGGAAGAGGCTACGCTCTCAATACGGAAACCGAGCTTGCGTTTATTCGCCAGTTTGCCTGCAACGAAGCGATTGTACTTGATCCTGTCTATACGGGGAAAGCGTTCTATGGCCTTTGCACGGAACTGTCAAAGGGCACCAATCCGCTACTTGCAGCAGCAAATAATATTTTATTTATCCATACCGGCGGCTTATTCGGTTTATTTCCCAAATGCAAGGAATTCGAAGCCGTACTGGCGGGCAGCTCTAAAAACTTCAGTTTTTAAAGGTTCCCTGGTATGAGCCTCTGCTGCTCTATTTTATGGGTTAAAGACGCTGGCTTCAGGAATAAACACCCTCACCAGCG
This sequence comes from Treponema sp., assembly GCA_052169815.1. Lineage (GTDB taxonomy): Bacteria > Spirochaetota > Spirochaetia > Treponematales > Treponemataceae > Treponema. Next base: position 14,793 of record JBQNBR010000044.1, on the reverse strand, counting down.
CGATAAATGAATCTCGATGCTTAGTTACAAAATCTTCTAACGAAAGGTATTCTCCCCCCGTAAATACCTCAGTATGAAAGTTCCCTTGAGCGTCAAAATACGGCAAAAACACAAGTATTTTGTAATAATCGCGGATTGCCGCGCTCGTCTCTTTTTTATTCAAGCAGCCCAGATAAAAATGCCCCGGTTCCATGATAGTCAAGTAATACAAGAGTGCTTCTAAGTACTCTACCTGATAACCGGCATACTTTTCATAGCCTAAAAAAGCAGAAGCAGCAGTATTCTCTTTAGAAAAAACTTTTGGAACAGCATGCGTTGTCGCAAAGGGAGAAAGAGTAACATCTAACCCTGATTGCGCTGGACATACAGTTCGTTTTAAATTAAGACTAAGGGCGGCTGCTCCAAGATTTCTTATCCAATTCAATCTAAAAAACGGCCTCTTTTCTTCTAAAAAAGTAGCAGTAAAATGGGTAAAAGGAACATCTGTCATCAATTTTAGCGATTGAATGAGCATACCCTGCCCTGCAATAGGTTTAATAATCCCGTCGATAAGCCACTTCGCAAAGCCTGCATCATCCACACCACCTACAACGCTAGCCCGCTGTTGATTAATCTGCAATGATGCATAGATGGCAGAATCCGTCTGCGGCCCCAGCGTGTCTATATATACAGGCTTGCCATTTTCATCAAAGCAGCCATTTTCTAAATACGTAAGCCGCCCCATACGCTGCCATATCACTTTAGCCATTGGCTCCGCTGTATTCAAAAACACCGGCGAATTGAAAAGATCCCACGGTACCGTATTACTGGTTAACCTTTGCAGTTCAGAAAGCGAAATGGTATGCAACTTTTCAAAAGGAAGCGCAATATAGACACCTTTGCGCACATAGGCGTTCAGTAAGCACACATCAATAACCGATTGCTTGGCACGGCTTTTCTGATCTGAAGCCTTAAGACGGATAGAAAGCGCAGGATTTTCCCTGGGATAAATCGTAATAAGCGAAGGAATACCGGTACGAACTTCCCGATAGATAATCCACGTTCCCGGCACCACTAATCTTTTTTCAGGCAGCGCGTAGTTCATTAAAACCGGAGTAATCGAAATCGCATAGTGCGTCTTTGCATCATCAGCGTATTTTCCATCAATTCTAAACGTATTTCCTTTAGAATCTACGTATTCTTGCGCGGTACTCCCCACCAGCGATTCAATAGGCGCTGAGAGCCAGGTAGTGGCAATAGCCTTCCGTATTTCAGCTGAATCGGGTATTTGTTCAAAAGGGAAAAGCGGTATATCTGGCAAGATTTTATCCGCATACAGTATATCATTAAAATCGGTATACACCGTATCGGTAGAAATGCTATCAGCGGGAGGCTCTTCCGCTATCAGAGGCTGCGCACACAATAGAAAAAAAGTATATACACTAAAACATGAGAGACACGAATATAAGCGTTTCATTGTGTATGATATCGGCAAAGATGAGCAAATACTATAGAGCATCTCTAAAAACCTTGTAAGATTTTTAAAAACGTCGCCATAATTACCAGCCCTATTTGCAAAAAGCACACACCGCTGCCAACGAAAAACTTTAAGCTTGAGCGTAACCACGCCCGTATTTACGCACTCACTTTAGCACTAACATCTTCTTTCATGGTGATTTCCAGGAGTTTTGTATATAATCGCTTGACACTATCACGTACTTTTGATATACTCAAATGGTTTCTAATGATACGCTTCTGTAGCTCAGTCGGCAGAGCACAACCATGGTAAGGTTGGGGTCAGCGGTTCGATTCCGCTCGGAAGCTTTTTCTTTTTTTAGAGGGAGGTTGTAATGGCTAAAAAAACGTCTGTTGAGCTGATTTCGCTGCAGTGCAGTGAGTGTAAGCGGAAGAACTATACGACTGCAAAAAATCGAAAAAACATTCAAGGAAAGCTTGAGTTAAGCAAGTATTGTCCGTTTGATCGTAAGCATACTCTGCATAAAGAAGCGAAGATTAAGTAATAATAAGTATTATTGGTTATAATTCTCACCGTTTATATAGGTCAGTAGCTCTAATGGCAGAGCGTCGGTCTCCAAAACCGAATGTTGAGGGTTCGAGTCCTTCCTGGCCTGTTTTATCAATACAATGCATCTCGCCGTAGATGCGGTGCGGCGTATTGTTCTTAAGAGATATTGCAGTCGGGTTCGATCCCCTTCATTTCGACGCAAAGCGTCGGGGTATTGAGCCCTCCACACGAATAAAGAGGAGGGGTGTAAGTATGTCAAAAATCGTTGGTTTTGGGAAGGAATGCGCTGCTGAGTTACGGAAGGTGGTTTGGCCTACAAGGGCTGATGTTTCTTCTTCTGTTAAAGTTGTTGTTGTTTCTACTATCCTTGTCGCTTTTTTTCTCGGCGTGATTGATACTTTTTTCGTTGCATGTTTGGGCTGGCTGTTTTAAAGCATTATGGCAAGAGAATGGTATATTTTGCATATCTTTTCAGGATATGAAAATAAAATAGAACGTACGATTCGGTCGCTTATTTCAAGCGGAGAAATACCGCCTGATATTATTTTTGATGTAAAAATACCTGAAGGGGAGGCGGCCGAGATCAAAGATGGCAAGAAACGCATTGTAAAGCAAAAATTTTTACCTGGTTATATCCTGATAGAGATGGATTTGCTTTCACCTCATTGGAAGACGGTATGCGCTTCAATTAAAAAGATACACGGCGTAACCGGTTTCCTCGGCGTTGTCGGCAATGCCAAACCGCAAGCAATTTCTGCAGAAGAAGCTAAAACAATTTTACAAAAAACAGGCAAGATTAAAGGTACGAAAAACGCACAGACTGTTCAAATTTTTGAAGAAGGTCAGCATGTTAAAATAATTGAAGGCCCTTTTGATACTTTTACTGGTGTTATTGAAGAAGTAATGGCTGACAGAAACAAACTGCGTGTTATGGTTACTATTTTTGGAAGGGCTACGCCTGTTGAAGTTGACATGATACAAGTGGAGCTTCTTTAGCTCCCATTTATGGGAGGGAATGCATTCCCGCTAGCACCAGAAGGAGAATATATGGCAAAAAAAACAGTTACTGCAGTGATTAAGCTGCAGTGTCCGGCCGGTAAGGCGACACCGGCTCCGCCTGTTGGCCCTGCCTTGGGGCCGCACGGCATCAGTGCGCCGCAATTTGTGCAGCAGTTTAATGACCGCACAAAGTCAATGGAGCCGGGGTTGATTATTCCGGTTGTCATCACCGCCTTTTCTGATAAAACGTTTACATTTGTACTAAAAACACCGCCGGCGGCAGTTCTTATCAAAAAAGCGTGTAATCTTCAAAAAGGTGCCGGTAATTCTATCACCGATAAGGTTGCAAAGTTATCAAAGGCAAAGCTTGAGGAAATTGCAAAAATGAAGATGCCAGATGTAACTGCACGTGATCTTGAGGCAGCAAAAAAGATTATAGCCGGTACTGCACGCAGCATGGGAGTGGAGGTAGAACGCTGATATGAAACACGGAAAAAACTACCGTAATGCACTGAAAAAATACGATGCGAACGCGCAATTTACGCTTCCCAAAGCGGTTGAAATGGTAAAAGACCTGAAATTTGCAAAGTTTGATGAAACCGTCGAGCTTCATGTAAGTCTTAGGCTGGGTAAGAATCAGACTATGCGAGATACCGTGGTGTTACCTCATCAATTCAAAGGCGAAAAACGAGTACTCGTGTTCTGTAAGGAAGATCGGGTTAAAGAAGCCCTTGATGCAGGCGCTGCTTATGCAGGGGCTGCCGATTACATCGAAAAAATTAAGGGCGGTTGGCTTGAGTTTGATATTGCAGTCGCAACGCCTGATATGATGAAAGATGTAGGCCGCCTTGGTATGATTCTCGGCCGTAAAGGTTTGATGCCTAATCCGAAAACAGGCACCGTTACTACCGATATTGCAGCAGCGATTAATGAATTAAAAAAAGGACGGGTGGAGTTCCGTGCTGATAAGGCGGGGGTTGTCCATTTGGCTGTTGGTAAGGTTTCTATGGAAGGAGAGAAAGTGGTAGACAATATCACTGCACTTTTGACTGAAATAAATCGTAAAAAGCCGGTTGATGCAAAAGCTGATTTTGTTCGGTCAATTTCCATAAGTTCTACAATGGGGCCTGGCGTTTGGATTGATTATAAGGTAGGAGAATAAGATGGCATTAAGGACACAAAAAGCACAGCCTGCAAAAATTGCTGCTATTGATACTATTACTAAAGACTTACAGGGTGCATCGTCTTTTATCTTTACTGAGTATCGCGGTTTATCGGTGGAACAACTTACGCAATTACGCCAAAAACTTCGGGAGAACAATTGTTCATATAAAGTTGTAAGAAATAATTTTGCGCGTATTGCTTTTGATTCCATTCACCTGGATGCAAAAGACTATTTGGTTGGGCCTACTGCGGTTGCATTGATAAATGAAGATGCAAATACCGTTGCAAAAACATTGTTTGATTTTGCAAAAGATGCACCGGCACTTATGATTAAAGGTGGTTTTGTAGATGGTGAGCTCTATGATGTGAAAAAAATAGAAGCGTTCTCAAAACTTCCTGGCAAAAAAGAGCTTATTGCGATGTTTATGTCTACTGTTAATGCGACAACGGCCAAGTTTGTCCGTACAGTGCAAGCAATTGTCGATAAGGGGTCAACGGATTCAGCTGCTGCTGAATAATTTTAGTGTTCTGCAAGGGCTTTAAGTTCTTGAAAGAACGCTTTTTGAGCAGTCAGGCTTCATGCGCTGTCTTCCTGTCTGCTTGTATTACGGCTTGTATAAGACTCGTAAAATCTACATATAAATAAGGAGAAGATAATATGGCGGCATTAACAAATGAACAAATTATTGAGGCAATTAAAGAGAAAACGATCATCGAACTTTCAGAATTGATAAAATCAATGGAAGAAGTGTTTGGTGTAACAGCAGCTGCTCCGGTGGCTGTGGTTGCAGGCGGAGGCGCAGCAGGGGCTGCGGCTGAAGAGCAAACCGAATTCACGGTAACGCTTAAGGCGCTTGCTGACCCAGGTAAAAAGATTGCAGTTATTAAAGAAGTACGGAACGTCGTTGCAGGGCTCGGCTTGAAAGAAGCTAAAGAGCTTGTTGAAGGCGCTCCTAAGGTATTGAAAGAAAATGTTTCTAAAGAAGAAGCTGCAAAAATAAAAGAAACAATGACAGCTGCAGGCGCTGTGATTGAGATTGCTTAATGATTATGTACCGGTGTCATTTCCGCCGGTACTTCTTAGTATTATTTTTCTCATGGTTATTTAATTGAGCTTCCTAATGCTATTAGGAAGCTTTTGTGGTTTAAAAATGTTTATTAATTAAAATGTTATCCCTTGTTCTATCATGGGTTATGCAGGCTGCGTGATATCTATGATAACAATGGGAGTTACTACTTATGAGCTTTGCACTTTTTAATGAAGCCGTTAATGAGGCTGGTTCAGATACGAGGGGGAGGTCGCGAAGTACTTATGCGAAAAACAGTTAATCGTCAGTATATCGGAAAAAATATTCAAAGTTTTATGGAACTGCCAAATCTTATTGATATTCAACTTACATCCTATGAAAAGTTTTTGCGTTGCGGTACGCATAAAAGCGAAAACACCACAGAGGAAGCCGGTTTGGAGGATGTATTCCGTACTACATTTCCTATTGAAAGTCCAAATGGTGATATGACGTTAGAATATCAATCGTATACGCTTGATGAAAACGATATAAAATTTACTGAATATGAATGTAAACAAAAAGGACTTACCTATGCAATTCCTCTTAAAGCTCAAATAGATTTAGTGTTTAACCAAACGGGCGAAATACGGCGTAAAAATATCTACATGGGGGATATTCCCCTGATGACCGAAAGAGGTACTTTTATTATTAACGGGGCAGAGCGAGTGGTAGTGTCACAAATCCATCGTTCGCCTGGTGTTATTTTTTCTTATGATAAAGATGTGTATTCCAGTAGGATTATACCGTATCGCGGTAGCTGGCTGGAATTCGAGATAGACCAAAAAAAAGACCTCATCTATGCAAAACTCGACAAGAAAAAGCGTATCCTTGGGACTCTCTTTTTACGAGCACTGGGCTATGAAACGCGCGAACAAATTATAGAATCCTTCTATACAACTGAAGTGCTGTCTTTTGTTGATAAAAAGCTGGAATATGATGATTTAGTAGGTAGGGTATTTGCCAAGCGTATTGTTATTACCGATGAAACGGGAGAACACACTCTATATCAGGCAGGAGAAAAAATTCATCCCCACGTAGTCGATGACTTACGTCAAAACAATATCACTGAGGTAACAGTTATCGACTTTAAAGCGGAAGGCAGTATTGATTCTTCTATTGTAATTAATTGTTTTGAGCGGGAAGAGATCCGCTTTGCAGGCAATGCCAAGGGATCGGAGCCTACAAAAGAAGAAGCCCTTTCGGTGGTATATGCCGCTTTAAAGCCCGGTAACCCCATGACGGTTGATGCAGCAGAAAAAGATCTCAGCTCTATGTTTTTTTCTTCGCGTCGCTATGACCTTGGCAGAGTGGGGCGCTATAAGCTGAATAAAAAATTTGATTATGCAGAGCCGACTGAAGACTGCACGCTCACGCTGCAGGATATTGTGAATACTATGAAATATCTTATCCAAGTATATACCGGCGATGCAGCCATCGACGATATTGATCACTTGGGAAACAGGCGTATTCGCTCTGTCGGCGAATTGATGACGAATACGCTTAAAACGGCCTTCTTGCGAATGGAGCGCATCGCCCGTGAGCGGATGAGTTCAAAAGAGCTTGAGACCATCAAACCGCAAGAACTCATTTCTATTAAGCCGATTGTGGCAACTATCAAAGAATTTTTTGGAGCGAGCCAACTGTCTCAATTCATGGATCAGGTGAACCCGCTTGCAGAGCTTACCCACAAACGGCGGTTAAATGCACTGGGGCCGGGCGGTCTTTCTCGCGACCGTGCAGGCTTTGAAGTCCGCGATGTGCATTATACCCATTATGGGCGCATGTGCCCCATTGAAACGCCTGAAGGACCGAATATCGGCCTTATTGTTTCCATGGCTAGCTATGCCAATGTAAACGATTACGGCTTTTTAGAGGCTCCGTACGTAAAGGTAGTTAATGGGGTGGCCACAAGGGAGATTGAATACCTTTCTGCGATGGACGAAGACCGGTACTACATTGCGCAGGTATCGCCTGCAGTCGGCGAAGACGGTGTAATTCACGCTGAGCAAATTGCCTGCCGGCACCAAGGCGACTATACCACCCGCAGCTCAAAGGATGTGCAGTACATGGATGTATCGCCTAAGCAGATTATTTCTGTTTCTGCTTCGCTTATTCCGTTTTTGGAGCATGATGACGCAAACCGTGCACTCATGGGCTCGAACATGCAGCGGCAGGGGGTACCGCTCGTATTCCCTGAACCGCCCCGTGTCGGTACCGGTATGGAAGGTAAATGCGCCTACGATTCAGGGGTATTGATAAAATCAAAGGAAAACGGCACGGTAACCTACGTTTCCTCAGAAAAAATTGTAATCGCTGCCGACGAGGATAAAACACGGCTGCAGGACTATCGGCTCCTTAAATATCAGCGAACTAATCAAGATACGTGCTATCATCAGCGGCCGATTGTCTCTGTTGGAGAGCATGTTGAAAAAGGACAAGTTATTGCCGACGGCCCTGCAACATATCAGGGCGAACTCGCATTAGGCCGCAATATTTTGGTAGGTTTTGTGCCCTGGAACGGCTACAATTACGAAGATGCGATTTTGATTTCCCGCCGCGTTTTAAAAGAAGATATGTTTACGTCGGTACATATTAAAGAATTCTCTACCGAACTGCGGGAAACCAAACTCGGCACTGAGCGGATTACCAGTGATATTCCCAATAAATCGGAGAAGAGCTTGGATAATCTGGACGCGGAAGGTATTATCCGTATCGGCGCGCAGGTGTGTTCGGGCGATATCCTTGTCGGTAAGATCACCCCGAAAAACGAATCGGAAACCACGCCTGAGTTCAAGCTGCTTAACTCTATCTTCGGTGAAAAGGCCAAAGATGTGCGCGATACTTCTTTACGCGTTCCGCACGGTATTGAAGGCACGGTTATCGATGTGCAACGTTTAAAACGATCGCAAGGAGATGATTTAAGCCCCGGCGTGGATGAATTCATCAAGGTGCTCATTGCGACCAAGCGCAAACTGCGCGAAGGCGATAAAATGGCCGGCCGACACGGCAATAAGGGGATTGTTGCCCGTATTCTTCCTGAGGAAGACATGCCCTACATGGAAGATGGTACGCCACTTGATATTTGTTTAAATCCGCTTGGGGTGCCGTCCCGTATGAACATTGGGCAGATTTTGGAATCCGAGCTTGGCCTTGCCGGCTTACGGCTAGATGAGTGGTATGAATCACCGGTTTTTCAGTCTCCTACAAATGAACAAATTGCAGAAAAATTGATTGAAAGCGGTATCCCCGCCAACTCAAAGGTAAAACTACGGGATGGAAAAACGGGTATGCCCTTTCAAAATGACGTATTTGTCGGCGTTATTTACTTTATGAAGCTGGCGCACCTCGTTGACGATAAAATGCACGCCCGCTCCACCGGGCCGTATTCACTCGTTACGCAGCAGCCGCTTGGCGGTAAAGCGCAGTTCGGCGGTCAGCGCTTAGGTGAAATGGAAGTGTGGGCGCTTGAGGCGTACGGAGCGGCCAATACGTTGCAGGAATTGCTGACCATTAAATCAGATGATATGCACGGTCGCTCAAAGATATATGAATCAATCGTCAAAGGAGACGCAGCAACGGCAGCAGGAATTCCTGAGTCCTTCAATGTGTTAGTACAAGAATTACGCGGTCTTGCGCTGGATTTTACCATTTACGATGAAAAAGGCAAGCAAATCCCGCTTACTGAGCGTGATGAGGAATTAATTACTGAAAGCAATTCTCGGTTCAATTAAAAGGATGTACTATGAGAGATATACAAGATTTTGATAACATTATGATAAAACTGGCTTCGCCGGATATTATCCGAAAGTGGTCATACGGTGAAGTTAAAAAGCCTGAAACTATTAACTATCGCACCTTGCGCCCAGAGCGGGACGGGTTGTTTTGTGAACGTATTTTTGGTACTACAAAAGAATGGGAATGCTATTGCGGTAAATTTAAATCGATACGGTATAAAGGCGTTATTTGCGATAGGTGCGGAGTAGAAGTTACACACTTTAAGGTACGGCGTGAGCGCATGGGGCATATAGAGCTCGCAGCGCCGGTCTCTCATATTTGGTATTACCGATCGGTTCCGAGCCGCATGGGATTGCTGCTCGACTTGCCGGTGGCTGCACTTCGCTCCGTATTGTATTACGAGAAATACATTGTGATTGAACCAGGCGGAACCGATTTAAAAAAGAACCAGCTTTTATCCGAAGATGAGTACCGCGATGCGCAGGAGCGCTACGGCGGGGCTTTTACGGCGGGGATGGGAGCAGAGGCCGTTAAGATCTTATTGCAAAACTTAAATCTTGACGAATTAGCTGCTCAATTACGTTTGAAAATGATTGAAAAAGGGCAAAAAAGCGATAAACGTTTATTGAAGCGTATAGAAATCGTGGAAAATTTCAGGATGTCTGAAAACAAACCTGAATGGATGATTTTGGATGTAGTGCCAATCATCCCGCCCGACTTACGGCCTATGGTACAGCTGGATGGCGGCCGCTTTGCAACCTCCGATCTGAACGATTTGTACCGCCGTGTTATTCATAGAAATAGCCGTTTAACCCGCTTAATGGGCTTAAAAGCTCCTGATATTATTATCCGCAACGAAAAACGCATGCTGCAGGAAGCTGTTGATGCCCTTTTTGATAATTCAAAGCGGAAGCGGGTGATCAAGGGCTCTTCGAACCGGCCTTTAAAATCTATTTCCGATATCTTGAAGGGCAAGCAGGGACGGTTCCGCCAGAACCTTTTAGGCAAGCGGGTTGATTATTCAGGCCGTTCCGTTATTGTTGTAGGCCCTGAATTAAAACTGTGGCAGTGCGGCTTACCAACCAAAATGGCTTTGGAGCTGTTTAAGCCTTTTATTATGAAAAAATTGGTGCAAAAAGAAATCGTTTCCAATATCAAAAAAGCTAAAATACTGGTAGAGCAAGAAGCCGCACCGGTGTTTGCAGTGCTTGATGAAGTGATTAGCGAGCATCCCGTTATGCTGAACCGCGCGCCGACCCTGCACCGGCTTGGTATTCAAGCCTTTGAACCTGTTTTGGTGGAGGGCAAGGCGATTAAGCTGCATCCGCTTGTTTGTAAGCCGTTTAACGCAGACTTTGACGGTGACCAGATGGCTATCCATGTACCCCTTACCCAAGCGGCGCAAATGGAGTGCTGGAACTTGATGCTGTCAAGCCGTAACTTGCTTGACCCTGCAAACGGTAAAACCATCGTGTACCCTTCGCAGGACATGGTTCTGGGACTGTATTACCTCACTAAAAATAGACCGCTCAAAGAGGGCCAGAAACTCAGGCGGTACTCTTCTGTTGCTGAAGTTCTCATGGCAGCGGAGTGCAAGGCTATCGGGTGGCAGGAGCTGATGCAGGTACGGTATCGCGGCGCATTAGTTGAAACAACGGCGGGTAGGATTGTATTTAACGAAGAAATGCCTGAAGGAGTACCTTTTGTTAATCAGGCACTCGATGACAAAGAAATCAGAAAGTTAATTGAATTAGTGTACCGTGACAAAGGCCCGTGGGTAACCGTGCAGATGCTTGATAAGCTGAAAGCGGTTGGGTACTACTATGCTACCTTCTTTGGTGCAACGCTCAGCATGGATGACATCATTATTCCACAAGAAAAGACAGCAATGCTAGAAAAGGCAAATAACGAAGTCCTTTCGATATATAACCAATACCGAGGCGGCCACATCACGCAGGAAGAACGCTATAACCGCGTTGTTGAAGTGTGGTCAAAGATTAACGAAGATCTTTCCAACATAATGATGGAAACGCTCTCCAAAGATAAAGATGGTTTTAATACGATCTATCTCATGGCCACGTCGGGTGCACGTGGTAGCCGTAACCAAATTCGTCAGCTTGCCGGCATGCGCGGCCTTATGGCAAAGCCGAATGGAGATATTATTGAATTGCCGATCCGTTCCAACTTTAAAGAAGGCTTGAATGTTATCGAATTTTTTATCTCCACCAATGGCGCGCGCAAAGGTTTGGCAGATACGGCTTTGAAGACAGCGGATGCCGGTTATTTAACACGCCGGCTTGTGGATATCGCGCAGGATGTTGTGGTTAATGAAAATGACTGCGGCACTATCAACGGTATTGAATACGCGGCAATAAAGTCCGGCGATGAGGTCATTGAATCGTTACGGGAGCGCATTGCCGGAAAATACACCCTTGAGCGTGTTGAGCATCCCATTTCACATGAGCTACTCATCGATGTTAATGAATACATCACCGATGAAATAGCGGCAAAGATAGAAGAAGTAGGGGTGCAATCGGTAAAGGTGCGCACCGTACTTACCTGTGAATCCAAGCATGGGGTATGCATAAAATGCTACGGGCGCAATTTAGCGCGAAATAAAGTAGTTGAAATCGGGGAAGCGGTAGGTATCATCGCTGCTCAGTCAATTGGACAGCCGGGTACCCAGTTAACCATGCGTACCTTCCACGTAGGAGGAACGGCAAGCAGTACTACCGAAGAAAACCGGATTACGTTTAAGTATCCTGTCATCGTTAAGGATGCTATCGGGGTCAATGTACAGCTTGATAATGGCAATATTCTGTTCACCCGTAAAGGGTCTCTCCTTTTTGAGAAAGTGCTCTATGAATACGCACTACAGCCGGATATCAACCTGGCAGTTACTGACGGTGCACGGGTGTTACGCGATGAGCCGCTCTATAGTACGGCAGCAGGCGAAACAATACAAAGCCCAGTCAATGCTTTTGTCAGCATTAAAGGGAATACCTTGTATCTTACCGCGCCTGAACAAAAAACTGAAATCCGTAATGGTTCTACAATGGTGGTAAAAAAAGGCGACTACGTGCCGGCCCTGGAACCAATTGCCACATTTGATCCGTTCAATGAGCCAATCCTTGCGGAGCAAGATGGTTTTGTCCGGTTTGAAGATATTATACCCGGTTCAACGCTTGCAGAGGAAATCAACAGCGAAACAGGCGTGGTTGAACGGCACATTACCGAAATGAAAGCGGATATGCAATTACAGCCGCGGGTATTTATTTCTGATGAGTCTGGAAATGCACTCGGGTTTTACTATTTACCGGGCGGAGCCCAACTCATTGTTGAAGAGAATGTGAGTATAAAAGCGGGCAGCATTATCGCAAAGCTACCGAAAGCAACGGCAAAAACGCACGATATTACCGGAGGTCTTCCGCGTGTTTCCGAATTATTTGAGGCACGCCGGCCTAAGTCTCCAGCAGTATTAGCACAAGTTTCCGGAATTGTTTCTTTTAAAGGCCTTTTAAAAGGCAAACGGATTGTTATCGTACGAGATCACTACGGTAAAGACTATAAGCATTTAGTGCCTATGTCCAAGCATCTACTTGTTCGAGACGGCGATAGTGTTAGTGCAGGAGAGCGGCTCTGCGACGGTAACTTTGATCCGCATGATATTTTAGCTATTCTCGGTGAAAATGCACTACAAAACTACCTCATGGACGAAATTCGTGATGTGTACCATATGCAGGGCGTTTCAATCAACGATAAGCACATCGGCGTTATCGTTCGACAAATGCTTCGGAAAATCGAAATTGTCTCTGTTGGAGATACCCGCTTTATCTATGGCCAGCAAGTTGATAAGCATCAATTCCACGAAGAAAACAAACGGGTTACTGCAGAAGGCGGACAGCCTGCTGTTGCACGGCCGATGTTCCAAGGTATTACCAAAGCAGCGTTGAACATCGATTCCTTTATTTCTGCCGCTTCGTTCCAAGAAACCACCAAAGTGCTTACCAATGCCGCTATTGCAGGTAAAACTGACGCGTTACGCGGCTTAAAAGAAAATGTTATCATCGGACACCTTATCCCTGCGGGAACTGGTATGCATCAGTATCGCAACGTGAAGCTTTTCGATAAGGATAAGAGCGATTTAGATATACAAATGAACGAAATTCTTGAACGGCGCAAGCAGGAACAAGAGCTTGCCGATGCCCAAGCGGCACAAGAAATAGAAAATAATTTCGGGTTTGAAGGCGGTAATGACGATTTTGACTTTACCATGGATTCAAAGGATTGACAGAGAGAATAGCTATACGCTAAAATATATCTTTATTGCGTAGATACCGTATGCAACGTGAGCTGTACTAATGACCAAAGCAGCTTGCGGTTAGATACATTACTCCGTAGTGCTGGCGGAGAAAAAGGAGTGAAGGCTCATGCCTACCATTAATCAATTAATTAAACAGGGGCGTAAAGCAGTAGTCTCGCGCACTAAAAGCCCCGCATTGCAGTCATGCCCGCAAAAACGCGGTGTATGTACCCGTGTAATGACTGTTACGCCGAAAAAACCGAATTCAGCGTTACGGAAAGTAGCTCGTGTGCGGTTAAGTAACGGCATTGAAGTAACAGCCTATATTCCCGGTATTGGACATAATTTGCAAGAGCACTCTGTGGTGTTAATCCGCGGCGGCCGTGTAAAGGATTTACCGGGTGTCCGCTACCATATTATCCGCGGTACCAAAGATACGCTTGGGGTTGCCGATAGAAAAAGAGGCCGTTCAAAGTACGGTGCTAAAAGACCTAAGGCGTAAAAGGAGCATATAATGGGACGAAAAAAGAAAACAATTAACCGACCGATTGCTCCCGATGCACGGTACAATAGCGTAGTACTTTCAAAATTTATTGCCCGCATGATGCTCGATGGTAAAAAATCAGTTACCACGTCTATCCTGTATGATTGTTTTGATATTATTAAGACGAAAACAGGGGAAGAACCCTTAGCAGTGTTTACGAAAGCGTTAGAAAACGTGAAACCGCTTGTCGAAGTAAAATCTCGGCGTGTAGGCGGGGCGACGTATCAGGTACCAATAGAGATTAGGGAATCTCGGCGTGAAGCGCTTGGTATGCGGTGGATGATTGCTGCTGCACGTGGCAGAAATGGACACGCAATGTCTGAACGGTTGGCAGCTGAAGTTATCGATGCTTACAATAATACGGGTACTGCCTTGAAGAAAAAGGAAGATACCCACCGGATGGCAGAAGCCAACAAGGCCTTTGCACATTACCGCTGGTAATGGCAAAAAAAACACTCATCGATTGATGAGTGTTTTTTTTGCATTCCGCTTGTACCTGCCTTACCTTCTAACCTTCAACCGGTGTATAGCCTGCATCGATGATGGCTTGTTTCAAGGTACTGAGCGCTACACCATCCGGGTGCGTAATAGTAGCCTGCTTTTCTTCAAGGCTGACAGTTGCCGACACGCCGTTCAGTGCCTGCAACGCCTTTTCAACATGGGCAACGCAGTGCTTGCACGACATGCCCTCAATTTTGATAACGGTTGTACTGTTCATGGTTTTCTCCTTCTCCTTATTGCTATGATGTATATCCGCTATGCGGCGTCTAACATTCGCTTAACCTGCACTTGCGGCTTGTCCGCAATGTCAGGTTGAAGCGGGTGTTAGACGATTATTGGCTTCTTTGAATAAAATTTAACAACTGTTCATAAAGTCTCTCGCTAATATGCCGACCTGAGTCTCTCAAAATGTCTATAGCCTGTTTGATTTCTTCTTTTGAAATAAGAGAATCTTCATAAGCAAGTCCTAAAATTC
>JBQNBR010000043.1:0-17757 GCA_052169815.1 Treponema sp. | reverse complement strand
GCCTAACCGGTTTCGCTTAGGCAAGCGGGGGATACCATCTCTCTTCCTTGAACAAGTGAGTCTGGACAGCTCTCTTGACAAGGAATGCTGCTATCCGTATGCTTTTAGAGCCCATTATATGAGTTATAATTTGGGGAAAGTCCTTATGGGAGAAATGTGTGTTAAAAAAAGACAAACCAGTAATACCTGAACAGCTTATCAAAACAATATTAGACGACGCAATGCAGGCTATTAAAACCGAAGAAGATCCACTCATTTTAAATGAATACCGTCGTATTTTTAGGAAAACAGTTCCTTTTACCCTTCGCTCGTATGTTGCAGCGTATTTTATTAAAGAGCTTGAACAATCATCTGCTCGCTCAAAGCAGTCTAACCGGCGCTCAAACCGCTATCAAGAACGTACCAGGAGCGCTGCTACAGAGCACCCTGTACTCACTCCAGCGGAATCAGTGAGTATTTTTATAAATATCGGCCGTAACCGCAGGGTATTCCCGCGTGATATCATTAGCCTGCTTATTCAAAATACCGATATTCCTCGTGAGCATATTGGTACTATCAGGATTTTAGAAAATTATTCATTTGTGCAAATCATAGCAGCCGACGCTGATCAGGTTATTGAAAAACTGAATAACCTTCCCTATCGGGGCCGTACCTTGTCTATCAGTTATTCCCGAAAAGAAGGAAACGAGGACGCTTCTGTTGACCAAAGCGTTGAAGCTGCTGTTGATGCTCAACAAGCCTAGGAGGCTTTGGGGTGAAGCTCCCTTTTGCGCTTACCATTGTGTGTGCGGTGGTGTGCAGCGCTGCCTGCACCTTTAATTATCAAGATTCGCCGCAGTCGGGTAACAAGCAGCCGGATATGGTGTTTTCTAACGTAACGTTCCGCCGCTACGAGGATGCGCAGCTGGATACCATTGCGCATATTAAGGCTTTGGAAATGTATGATAGTGAAAAAATGTGGGCCGCTGAAAACATTGCTTTTACGCGATATGCGCAAGGGAGCGATGTCCCAAAAGAATCGATGACCGGCACTGCCGGTTTGATGCTGATTGAAGAATATAGCGGTACCTATAATTTAGGCGATACCGTGTCGTTCCACCTTATTAACGATGATTATCGTATCTCAAGTCCTGCTTTGCTGTTTAAAAAAAATGACAACCTGCTTATGGCTCCTCAAGACGCTGTAGTTACGATTAGCCATGGTGCTGACACGAAAGTTGAAGGTAAAAATTTTTCGGCAAATACGCAAACCAAAGAGTATTCGTTTAAAAAACAAACGTCGGGTGTCATTACCGTCAATAACGCTGTTCGATAACTGTCGTTGTCGAACAGCGTATTTCAAGGTAGCGCGTAGAGCACGGCGACTTGTACTGCTTTCCTTTGCCCCTTATTTACACTTGACAAAATAAAAAATTGTTTATATTTTTTATATATGAGTAACAATTTTTTTAATGACGCTGCATTAAGGCAGGCAAATAATAGTATTACAAGGAAATTTATTACCACAGTATATGGATGGATGGTGGCCGCTTTAGCAATGAGTGGCATTGCCTCCTTGTGGGTTTTGCAGAGCCGCACGATGCTCTCGCTGATTTTCGGCAACCGCTTTGGATTTTTAGCGCTGTGCATCGTAGAAGTAGTGCTAGTGTCAGTATTGATGACGAGTGTCAGAACCATGAGCTTTACTGCGGCGCTGGGTGTTTTTATTGGGTATTCTGTTTTGAACGGCATTACCCTCTCCAGTATTTTTCTAGCGTATGCAAGTACCTCGGTGGTGCGCATTTTTATCATTGCCGCTCTTATGTTTGCTGCAATGAGCGTGTACGGTATGACAACAAAAAGCGATCTGCGCAGCGCCGGCCGGTATTTGATGATGGCTGTTATCGGTATTGTGATCGCTTCGCTTGTTAATCTACTGTTCCGTTCATCGAGTTTGGATTGGCTTATTTCTTTTGTTTCAGTCGGCGTATTTACCGGATTAACTGCGTACGACAGCCAAAAAATCTTACAGATAAGCACATATGCGCAAGAAAATGAGCAATATAAAAAAATGGCGTTGATAGGCGCCCTCGAATTATACCTTGACTTTGTTAATTTGTTCCTTTCTTTGCTCCGTCTTTTCGGTAAAAGACGTTAAGAGCCGGCACCTATGTAAGTTTTTACTGCTTTTACGGTGAAGACTCCTGTGATAGACCTCGTTACTGTTGTGCCAATGACAGGAGCGAGGTTTTTTCTTGCTCAGTGAGGTCGCGGAATTCGCCGGCTTTTAGTGAACCCAAGCCGAGCGTCCCAATGCGGATACGGACGAGCCGTTTTATCGTACAGCCGAAATGGTTCAATACGCGCCTAATTTCTCGATTTTTGCCTTCAACCAGTACAATGCGCATTTTTCTTCTATTAATAACGGTGCTTGCAAGACATTTGTAAAAAATACCTTCTATGCGTACTCCTTTTTCAAACTGCAATAAGAACTTCGGATCAAAATCTTGGCTGGTTTCAATGGCATATTCTTTTTCAATTTGTGAGGAAGGATGCTCGATTTTGGCTGAAAAATCCCCATCGTTGGTAAAAAGCAGCGCCCCGCTTGAAAACATATCCAGCCGGCCAATGTTATACAGCCGTTCGCGGTACTGCGGCTTTAACAGTTCTGCTGCGGTAGGCCGCCCTTTTTCGTCGGAAAGCGTACACACAAAGCCTGCCGGTTTATGCAGTAGCACATACCGCTTTTGCGCTTCGGGAAATACGGGGCGGCCGTCCAGTGCAATACGGTCGCCGGCCTGTACTTTATACCCCATTTCAGTAATGCAGAGGCCGTTTATGGTAACCCGTCCTTCTGCAATAATTGCTTCACACGCGCGGCGCGAAGCAACTCCTGCATGGGCGAGGTATACTTGAAGGCGGATGGTTTGGTTGGGAGGAAGGTTATTATCGTGCAAGTTCAAATCGCTCCTGTTCTGTTTCGTCGAGTTTAGGCAGATCTGCAATGCTATTGAGCCTAAACATTTTTAAAAATGTTTTGGTGGTGCCGAATTGAACCGGCTTACCGGGTATATCTTTTTTGCCTACTTCTTTAATCAGCTCTTTTTCTACTAAAAGGCGAATCATTGTATCGGCGGAAACGCCCCTGATGGCTTCGATTTCTGCCCGGGTAACCGGTTGTGAATAGGCAATAATTGAAAGCGTTTCCATCGCAGCCCGTGAAAGGCGCGTATCGTTCTTTTTGCCGTAACGCTCTTTGAGCGCATCCCAAAACAGCTTTTTAGGCACGATAATCCAGCCGCCCATCATTTGGGTAAGCTCAATGCCCCGCGCCGAATCTTCGTATGCCTCTTGTAAATGGCCGATACAGTCTTTCACCACATTGATTGAAAGGCCTGCGATAGCGCTAATAGCTGTTTCGTCTAGTGGCTCGCCTTCTAAATAGAGGATGGCTTCGACAAGGGCAGTTTCTTTTTCCATTTTATACTCCATTATAGCAAGGTTCTTCCCATGGGCGTATTTTGATGTCCCCAAACATGCGGTTTTGCCAAATGCTTGCGATTTTGAATTTCACCGCTTCAAGAATGGCCATAAATGCGCATACGATGTCTAGAAGGTTCCCTTTTCGTACGATTAAATCCGTAAAGAGGCACTCGTTTTTGGTTTCGAGCAGTTCATTCATAAGGGTGATTTTTTCATTGATTGATATTTCTTCGTACAAGTCCAAAATATGCTCGGTGTTGTAATGGGATATCAGTTTGGAAAAGGTTTGCAGCAAGTCCCATGGCTCGACCCGCTCCCACAGCGCATCTTCTGTAAAGGGAAGCGCATGCTGCATTTTTTTCCGTTCAAAAAACCATTCCGCCTCGCTTTCTTTTTCTTCCATGAGTTCGGAAAGCTTTTTGTATTTTTGATACTCAATGAGCTTATCAACTAAGGTGAGGCGGGGGTCTTCAATATCTTCATCATCCATATCCATTTCAATCGGTAACAGCATTTTGCTTTTAAGATAGATGAGGTGAGCTGCTAAATCGTAGAATTCAGTAAGGTTATCTAAATTGAGCGTTACGGCGTAATCCAAATACGTAAGATATTGCTCGGTAATATCGCTAATCGGGATGTCATAGATGTTGATTTCATTTTTTTTGATTAAAAAAAGCAATAAGTCAAGCGGCCCTTCAAAATGCTCAAGCTGAAATTCAGTCAAAGCTGAATCGGATTGCTGGCCTGCTGCACTACTCATCGTAATTCCTCCTTAAAAAGCTGCTGTAATCCGCTTAAACTCATGCGTTCTAAATGGCGCCTATACGTACGACCCCTTGATCAGGTAGCGCATGCAGCGCAGTTTGAAGCGGTTCTCCCGTTACAGGATCGGTATAGTTTGGGAAAAGCTCAAGGAGCGGAATGAGCACAAAGCAGCGTTTTTTGAAAGCCGGATGCGGAACGGTGAGCGAAGGCGTGCAGATGCAGTCGGTGCCGAAAAAGATAATATCGATATCTAAATATCGAGGCCCCTTTGGAATTTCTGCTTGCCGGTCTCTGCCGTACGCTGCTTCGATAGCCTGAATAGTAGTCAGCAGTTGCTCAGCGCTGCCGCCATAGCCGCCTGCTGCTACGAGGTTCAAAAAGTCTGCTTGTAAAAGGTAATCTTGCGGTTTGGTCCGGTACAGGGATGAAACCCGCATGGTGTGCAAGACGCCGTACAGGTGTTCGAGGGCTCCCCTCAAAATGGCTTCGGAGTGCCCCTTATTGGAGCCAAGCCCCAGAACAACGGTTTTCATCCTATTTCCTATGCAGTGTACGGTTAAAACAGCGTATTCGTTTCAAGTGAAACTCCGGGGCTGCTCTCCATTGGCGAAGGGGCAGATGGCTGCGGCTGTTTTTCGCCTGCTTCTATTGATGCGGCTGCCGCTTTTAAACCTGTTTTATGCGCTTGCTTCGAGGCCGCCGTATCCAATTGACTTGAATCCGAATGCCCGATAGTAAAGTTGGAAATATATTTTTGGTTTGGAAAGAGCTTGGCCCGTAGGATTTTTTCCAATTCAACGGCAAGCTCAGGGTTGTTTTCAAGGAATTCTACCGCGTTATCATGCCCTTGACCTATTTTTTCAGTTTTGTAGGCATACCATGCGCCTTTTTTATCGATGAGTTCATATTTTACGGCGCAATCCAGTAAGCTGCTGAACGCAGAAATCCCCTTTCCAAAAAGGATTTCAAGCTCTACCTTTCTAAACGGAGGCGCTACTTTGTTTTTGACAACCTTAATCCGCATTTTGTGCCCCCACGCTTCGTCCTCTCCTTTGCCGAGCACATCGCCTTTGCGTACTTCTACTCTGATTGAAGAGTAAAATTTGAGTGCATTGCCGCCCGTTGTGGTTTCAGGATTGCCGAACATAATGCCGATTTTCATGCGGATTTGGTTGATAAAAATAACCATACATTTTGACCGGGCGATGATTGCGGTTAGTTTGCGTAAGGCTTGGCTCATAAGGCGTGCTTGTAAACCTACGTGGGAATCGCCCATTTCACCATCGATTTCTGCTTGCGGTGTCAGAGCGGCCACTGAGTCAACGACAATAATATCTACAGCACCTGAGCGTACCAGGTTTTCGGTAATTTCAAGGGCTTGCTCCCCTGCATCGGGTTGGGCTACCCACAGCTCATCGATATTGACGCCGAGCTTTTGTGCATACTGGGGATCAAGGGCATGTTCTGCATCGACAAAGGCGGCAATGCCGTCTTGCTTCTGCGCTTCTGCGATTGCGTGCAAGGCAAGCGTTGTTTTTCCCGACGATTCAGGGCCGAATATTTCGATGATTCTGCCACGCGGATAGCCGCCTATGCCAAGCGCTTCATCCAATAGAATACTTCCAGATGAAATAACATCAATGCCGTGTGCAGAAGCTTGCGATCCAAGCTTCATAAGCGAGCCTTGCCCGAATTGCTTTTCAATTTGCAGGCGGGCTGCCTCAAATGCTTTGAGTTTGTCATCGTTATCAGCAATGTTGTTCATAAGACCGAGTTCCGGCTTGGATTTTGCCACGAGGTACCTCCAAAAGAATTTTACCAATAGAGGGCACCTGCAAAAAACCTTGTTGGATTTTTGCAGGTGCCCTAGCATAAAAGGAACACATGATGGAAGCTCAACGCTTCCCAGTTGATCGGGTATCCTTTATGTAAAGTGCTCCCGTAGTACTATGGTGTATAGCGCTCGGATTGGCTGGTAATAGCCGCTATTGAATGAGCTGCTGTGCACGCCGCTGTAATGTGCCCTGTTTTTCGTCTTGTGCAATCGCCTCTACCATCGGCTTAACTTGCGCATACCGGTTGGTTTTGAACATATCAAGCCCAATGCTTTTTGTTAGCGCATCATCGCTTTTTAAATAGGCTTCACAAATAGCGGCAGTTGCACCTGTTTCTGCTTTTGAAAGCACTTTGCCGAATTCATAGCGTAGTTTTTTTTGCCGTGTATCCGACGCGAGGGGGATAATGACGGTATCCAAATCTTGCGCTAAAACCGCAGCGTTGTGGTTTAAAACAGCGCGTAGAACTGCAACCCTCATTTTTTCACTTTTTTTGCTGTCCTTAAATGTTTCAGAAAGCCATGCGTTTCCTTCCGGTGTGTTTAAAAGGGCCAGCGTTTCTACTGCCGCTAACCGAACCTCTTCAACCGGATCGCTTTTTGCGCGATACAGTACATAGGCGGCCGCTTGTGTGTTTTTGGTTTTTTGCACTGTTTGAACTGCTTCCAACCGCACTTTGTAATAGCTGTCTTTAAAGCCCTGTAATAACAGTTTTTGGGTCTCAGCGGTATCAAATGCGGCCAGCCCTTTTATTGCGGCGGTACGTAACAGCGGCTCAGGCGATTCAAAAAACTGCGCTAACACGTCTTCCACTTCCGGTTTACCGATTTCTGCAAGTCCTGAAGCGGCACTTGCGCGGATGTGGGGATTTTCCGTTTCGTCCCGTGCCAGTTTGTATAGAAAGTCCCACGAATCGGCACTGTGAATTTTGTCTAGCGCTGCAACAATCGCTTGTCGGGTATACAGTTCTTTATATTGATCGTCGTTCGTAAAATGTTCAAAGTAGTCTATTAAAAACGGTGCGTTTTGCGGGCTGCCGATTTCGCCTAAGGCTACAATACAATCTAGGCTGTAGTCACTGTTTTGCTCTTCTGTAGTGATAATGTTTTGTAATAGAGCGCTTATTGCTTCGGTATTGCTGGGCGGCATTTTGGCAATGTACGAAATTGCCGCCTGCACGAGCGTCCTATTTGCATTCGTATAATCGTTTATAATGCTCAGTGCCTGATCTTGTAAATCGGGGCATTCGTATTTTTTGTATAGTCCGAATAATGCCTCGCGGATAGCGGGGGAGTTGGTTTCAGTGAACAGCGTGTGTAAATGAGGTTGCAGCGATTCAAATTGATCGTGCTCAAGATGAGCGAGCGTATTCAAGATTTCATCTTGCATCCCATACGCAAGCACCTCTTGTATGTGCTCAATGGTATCTGCTTCATGAGTATTGCTATTGGATTGCTCTTTTGCTGTTTGCGCCGGCACAGACGGAGTTTGCCCGTAGCCGTAACACGCTGCCAAAATGAGTATTAAAATAAGAGAGCGTTTTTTCATGTTGTTATCCCTTTTAACGAAGCGGGCACATAAACGGGTATAGTTTTTAAGATACCGCCGACATCGAATACGGCACTTGAAGTACTGCGTATGTACGTAATAGGGAGTAATTATAAACCAAAGGTATTTGCCGGGTCTATACCGGAATAAAAGTATATCTTTTCTTTATCCTCGTTAAACACGCCTTTCAGTCGTCGCGCCTCTTCTACGAGTGTAGGGGTGTCATTAACGGTTGCACTAAATACATTAAGGTTTACTAAATTTTTATTGATAATTAATCGCGATTTTGCTGCAAGCCCTTGTAGCCGACACGCCAGGTTGATGCCGTAGCCTACATAATCCCGATACTTTAATGCGGAAGCTTCCGCTGAAATTTCGTACTTGAATACTTTTTCCATAACCAGTGCCCCACCGAGTCCTAGTTCCGGATAATCGGCAAAGAGTTCTTCCTGCAAAAATTCGGTGTATGTTTGGAACACCATGACAGCTTCGTTTAAAGCGGCTGGGGTGGTTTCGTCCCAGATAACGAGCGCTCCGTCGCCGAGGAGTTTGTAATACGAACAACCGTACGCAAATTGATTGACGCAAGACAGAAAGTTAGAGGTAAAAGACGTAATGAGCGAAAACACCGTTTTCTCGTCTTTTGCGCAAAGGAAATTACTGAAACCGCGTACATCGACACAAAGGATGAGCGCATTGGGTTTTACCACGCCGAGATATACGTTGTCGAATATATCAATCGGCATTTTCTTTAAACCGTCCAGCGTAGAAGAATCCAATTCGACTTTACCGTCCTCGCGGCTAAAAAATGCTAAGTTTTTAATATCATCTGTACCCATGTATTGACTATAGCATCTTTATAGTAAAAATACAATACGCAAACGAGCAAGAAACGCAATAAACAGATTTTTTCTATAATTAAAACTGAGGACATCAAAAAAACTGCAAGCTATCGGCTCGTTCTGTTGTGAAAGCAAAACACAGCCCCGACGCTCTGCGTCGGGGCACAGTGCTCAATGTTTCGCACTATGTGTTGACAGGCAAACAATTGACAGGAAGGTCAATTGTTTGCCACGTTGTTGACAAGTGCGGCTGTGTTGCTATACTATTACTACAGTTTGAAAAAACAGCACGCAGGAGGAACACACCATGAAAAAAGTATGGTATGCGCTCAGTCTTTGCATTGTATTTAGTTTTGCAGGCTGCACGTTCACTCAAGACGGCTGGCACCGCAGCAGCGGAAAAATTGAAACGAAAACATTTGACCTAAAAGATTTTACCCAAGTAAAGCTCGTCGGCGGCTTGCAAGTGCACATTGCGCAATCAGAACAGTATAGCGTCTCTATGACCTTTGATTCGGGGTATTTTAATCTTTTTGATGTTTTTACAAAAGATAAACAGCTCATTATACAGGTGAAACCTGCCGTCAATCTTGGTTTATCAAAGCCTGACATTGCAATCACCATGCCGCGCCTGCATAAACTGGATGTAGGCGGCGCAACATCTGTTTCAGTTGCTTCATTTGTTCAACCTGACGATTCTTTGGACATCATACTATCCGGTGCCTGTTATGCACGTGCCGATATTACCGTAAAAGACCTTGTTGCAAAAGCAAACGGATCGAGCAGCCTCGATCTAACAGGGAAGGCAGAAACGCTTCGCTACCGCACCAATGGCTGGGGCAAAATCTCTGCCTTCGATTGCAAGGGCACTGCCGCTGATGCGGTAGTTTCAGGGATAGGGCGTATGGAAGTATATGCCGCAAAAGAATTAAAAGCGCAAGTAAACGGTGCAGGGTCTATCCGTTATCGCGGAAATCCCGAGTATAAAAAATTGAAGGTAGCCGGCTTAGGCTTTATCACCGAAGGCTAGCGGTGTTACGGTCATAGCCTCCGATTACTGCACTATCTAGCTAGCAAAACTCGCTCGGCAAAGCATTTTAGGGCCCTTCATATGGTTCCTACAGCCCCGAAGAATGTTGATGGTATCTTTGGCTGGGATCTGCTCAATAGACTTGCTGAAATTGCCGCTCAAGGGGCACGTTTTTAAATGTACTTTCGGTATTCGTTGCCTCTTTATTTTTAGTCATCCAGTTAATCCTCCGATACTAAAACAACATTTTTTATACTAAAGTACATATCTGAAAACGGAGCTGCCCAAAAAATATATTTTATAGTGTTTTTCAATTATACAAAACCGAAATAACTCTATGTATAGCGTCCGTGATGCCGCAAAAAAGGGCATTTTTAAACTTATAGGACAGCCCCGAATTTTCTTTTAATCTCCACCGCATGAGCAACAGAAATATGAGCTACAACAGCACCACGTACAAGCGACATCGACATTGCTAAAATCGAAAATGCTCATGCCTTCTTTTAGCTCCACTACTTTCATAGCCGCACCTCCTCACGTAAAAAATTTGAAACACAAATGCATCATTCGAAAAACAAAAGTATGCCTAGTTAACAACTCATGAAAACTTCTGTTTGCAATTTCATAGCTATGCGATATTTTAACTATACCTCAAAACATCGCTCGCCTTATCATCGCCTATGCTAAGCAACACGCTGTCAGCCTAGTAGTTCGAGTGTTCCATATTAAAGAAAAAAAAACGGTTCACCTGAATCAAAAGCCATTATACTGAACTTAGCAAATCAGGGCGGAGGGAGCAATTACCGCATTTTTGCCAGACTTACGTCTTGTAAAAATGCGTATAATAATACCATTTTGTGAAAGCAAAAGTGGTATCTTCTAAAAATCTAACAAGGTTTTTAGAAGATACCCATGTTTAAAGCGAACCGGCAATGCGTTTTTTCAGCTCAGCAATGGTAACCTCTAGTGAGGGTTCAACCGCCGCTTGCGTTTCTATTTTTTGATGTCCGTGCATGATGGTGGTATGGTCTCTGCCGCCGAATTCCACGCCGATTTCGGTAGTGGAAAAATCGGTCATTTCCCGTGCTAAATACATGGCAACATGACGCGGGAAGGAAATATTTTTTGTCCGCTTTTTTCCCTTTATGTCGGCAAAGGAAATGTTAAAGTAGTCTGCAACAATTTTTTGAATAATATCGACGGAAAGGTTGTGCTGCCGCGGCGAGCCGAATACATCCTGCAAAAGCCGCTGGGCAACTTCGAGGTTTAAGGGGCCGGTTAATTCCGAATACGCCCGCAGCTTGGTCAAAGCGCTTTCAAGGTCGCGGACATTTGACGAAATGTTCTTTGCAAGCAGGAATACCACATCGCGCGGTATGGCGATATGATCGTGCTCAATCTTTTTAAAGAGAATGGCGCAGCGTGTTTCGTACGTTGGAATTTTCAAGTCGACATTTAAACCGCGGGTAAAGCGGGAGCGCAATCGCTCTGAAAGATTTTTCAGCTCTTCTACTGGTCTATCGCAGGTGAACACAATCTGCTTTTTGTTTTCGTACAGCGCATTAAACGTATGAAAGAGCTCTTCTTGCGTACCTTCTTTGTTTTGTAAAAAGTGGATGTCGTCGATGAGCAATACATGGGCGTTGCGGTATTTGTTTTTAAATTCGTGCATTTTGTTTTTATGGAGGAATTCGATAAATTCATTGGTAAAGTTTTCTGCGGTGGTGTATAGCACTTTTGAATCGGTATTTTGGTGAATGCTGTTGCCGATTGCCTGCATTAAGTGAGTTTTCCCCAACCCCACACCGCCGTAGATGAGTAGCGGATTGTAGGCTTCCCCGGGATTTTTGGCCACAGCGATGGCAGCGTTAGCCGGTAAGGGGTTCTCATCATCAATGACGAAGGTATCAAAGGTATAGCGGCTGTTTAAATCGGCGTGTTGCTTTTTTTCTGCAGCAGCGGGTACCGTTTGCACTGGGGCAGCGCCGAACACCGAAGGCTCTGGCTCTGTACTGGGAACAGCTGCGGGCGATACGGTAGGTGCTTTGATTTCGAATTCGAGCGCAATAGGCATGCCGAGCAGCTCCGATAGTTTTTTGGATAGGGCAAGTTCATACCGCTGCCGTATTTGATCCCTGATGAACGCAGAGGGAACTGATAATACGATGGAGCATTCGGATGCTCTTTCGTAGGCAATACGGGGAAACCAAAAGGCGGTATCCATTTCGCCGATCTCTTCTTTCAGCTGTTTGAGCGTTTCTTCCCAAAATAAACGGTAATCACAATTATTCATGGCGGGCAGTATACTACTTCTTTACTTTTTTTGACAATAAGAGTATAGTAGCTCTTTAGCGAGCAGCCGGTTGGTTTGGTTCATCAAGCGAATCGGTGCTCGCATGTAAGGACACTACATGACGGCATCTTCATATTCTGCAGAAAATATTACTGTTTTAAAGGGGCTTGAGGCAGTTCGCAAACGTCCCGGGATGTATATTGGGTCTACAGGGCCTGACGGTTTGCACCATTTGGTATACGAAGTCGTTGATAACTGTATCGATGAAGCAATGGCTGGCTACTGTAATACCATTACCGTTGTGCTAGAAAAGAACGATATCGTCAGCGTAGAAGATAACGGACGGGGTATACCCGTTGATATCCATCCCGAAGAAGGGGTGAGTGCTCTTGAGCTTGTGCTTACGCGGTTACATGCGGGCGGTAAGTTTGATAAGGGCTCTTACAAGGTTTCGGGCGGTTTACACGGTGTCGGCGTTGCAGTGGTGAATGCGCTTTCCACGAGTACGGAAGCAATTATCTGTAGAGACGGCTTTGAATTTTATCAAAAATTTGCACTAGGCGCTCCGGACGGCAGCATTACCAAACGGAAAGCAACCGAAAAGCGCGGCACTACTATCCGGTGGGCAGCCGATCCTACGATTTTTACCGAAACAACTACCTATAATTTTGATGTGCTTGCCGCTCGGCTGAGGGAACTGGCTTTTTTAAATAATACTGTTACCATTACGCTGCGGGATGAGCGGCTTTCTACACCGAAAGAAGTGGTGTTTGCTTTTGACGGTGGTTTGTCTCATTTTGTCTGCTACTTAAACGAAAACAAACAGGTAGTGCCCAAAGCGCCTATTGCCTTTGACGGTGAAAAAAATGATATCGCGCTAGATATCGCACTACAATATAATGATGGCTATAAGGAATTAATCCTTTCGTTTGTGAACGATATCAATACGCGGGAAGGCGGCACTCATTTAGAAGGCTTTAAGACGGCTTTAACGCGGGTGATGAACGAGTTTTTAAAGAAGAGCGTTAAGCTCTCTAAGAAAATGGATAAGGATGAAAAGCTGACGGGAGAAGACGTCCGCGCCGGCTTAACGGCGGTGCTTTCCATCAAGGTGCCTGAGCCTCAGTTTGAGGGGCAAACCAAAACCAAGCTGGGCAATAGCGACGTACGCAGCGTAGTGGACGGCTTTTTGAATGAAAAGCTCACCCTTTTCTTTGAACAAAATCCTTTGGAGCTTGAAAAAATTCTTGAAAAGAGCGTGCTGGAAGCCAGCTCCCGTATAGCTGCACGCAAAGCAAAGGAAGCCACCCGCCGCAAAAGCGGGTTGGACAGCTTCGGCTTACCGGGAAAGCTCGCGGATTGTTCGCTGAAAGACCCTGCAAAGTGCGAGGTGTATATTGTCGAAGGGGATTCGGCAGGTGGCTCTGCAAAAAAGGGGCGCGATAGCAAAACGCAAGCCATTTTGCCGCTTTGGGGCAAAATGCTCAATGTTGAAAAAACTCGGCTTGATAAGGTGATTAATAACGAAAAACTGCAACCGATTATCGCCACGCTGGGAACCGGCATCGGTGAGGATTTTAATATCGATAAAATACGCTATCATAAAGTTATCATTATGGCTGATGCTGACGTTGACGGTTCGCACATCCGTACCTTGTTGCTAACCTTTTTCTTCCGCTATATGCCTGATCTTATTGAGCAAGGGTACGTGTATCTTGCGATGCCGCCTTTGTACAAGATTTCGTACAACAAAAAAGAGCGCTATGTGTATGATGATAGCGAGCGGGATTCGGTGCTCGATGAGCTCGGCCGTCCGGCGAATGCAGCGGTGCAGCGGTACAAGGGCTTGGGCGAAATGGACGGGACGCAGCTGTGGGAAACGACGATGGATCCTGCACGGCGTAAAATGATGCGGGTGACCCTGCCCGATGCCGTCGAAGCGGATAAAATATTTACTACCCTCATGGGAGAAGAAGTAGCCCCCCGCCGGAAGTTTATCGAAGAAAACGCCATCTATGCAAATCTTGATGTGTAGCGTTGGCCGGCGGCTGTGTTTACCTATGTGCGGTAATGGAGCGTATGCGTGGAAGAAATAAAGACAACGGAGGGCGGGGTACTTATCCCGATTCCCATTGAAACTGAAATCAAGCGGGCTTATATCGACTATTCTATGTCTGTTATTGTCAGCCGTGCACTGCCCGATGTGCGCGACGGCTTAAAACCGGTACACCGGCGCATCTTATACTCGATGGAAGAGCGGGGCTTGCGTTTTTCCGGCCCTACGCGCAAGTGTGCGAAAATTATCGGTGATGTGCTCGGTAGTTACCACCCGCACGGCGATGCGTCCGTATACGATGCACTGGTCCGGCTTGGGCAGGATTTTTCGATGCGGTATCCGGTTATTCACCCGCAGGGAAATTTCGGTACTATCGGCGGAGATCCTCCTGCGGCGTATCGTTATACCGAAGCCAAGATGGCGCGCCTTGCCGAATCGATGGTTGAGGACATCAAAAAAGAAACCGTTGATTTTATCCCTAACTTTGATGATTCTACCCAAGAGCCTACCGTACTGCCGGCTCAGTTTCCTTTTTTGCTGGCGAACGGGTCAAGCGGCATCGCCGTCGGTATGGCTACCAATATGCCACCGCATAATTTACGCGAGATAGCTGCAGCGGTTGCCGCCTATATCGATAACCCTGACATTACGGTTGATGATCTGTGCCGGTTTATTAAGGGCCCTGATTTTCCTACCGGCGGTATTATTTTCGGTAAAAAAGGAATCCGGCAGGCCTATAAAACAGGGCGCGGCAAGATTGTGGTTCGGGGCCGTTTTACCGTTGAGGTCGATAAAAAAGGTAAAGAAACCATTATTTTCACCGAAGTGCCGTATCAGGTTAATACCACCGCCCTTGTTTCGCGTATTGGAGAGCTTGCGCGTGAAAAAATTATCGACGGTATTGCCGCTGTAAACGATGAAACGTCAGACCGTGCAGGGCTGCGGATCGTTATCGAGCTAAAGAGAAACGCTATTGCGAAAGTGGTGATCAATCAGCTTTTCTCCCATACGGCGTTACAGTCTTCATTCGGGGTGATTAACCTCGCATTAGTGAAAGGCCGGCCTGAAACACTCACGCTCAAGCACCTGATTGCGTATTTTGTTGAACATCGGGTTGACGTGGTAACGCGGCGTGCCCGTTTCGACTTGAAAAAGGCAGAGGCGCGGGCGCATATTGTGCAGGCGTTAATCGTTGCCATCGATGCTATTGACGAGATTATTGCAATACTGCGCGGCTCGCGCGATGTGGCGGCGGCCAAGAAGGCGCTTATGAAGCGTTTTGACTTCGATGAGGTGCAGGCGCAGGCCATTGTGGACATGCAGCTAAAGCGGTTAACTCACCTTGAAATCGAAGATTTACGGAAAGAGCTGCGTGAACTTGAGCGGCTCATTAAAAAGTTAAAGGATTTACTTGAGCATCCTAAAAAGATTCTCACCTTGATTAAAGATGAAACCCAGAGCCTTGCGGAGCAATTCGGCGATGACCGCCGTACTGACATTGTAGCCGATGAAGTTGAAGAAATTAATATCGAAGACCTTATCAAGAAAGAGCAAATGGTTATTTTGATCTCTAATCTTGGCTACATTAAACGCATACCGGTAACGGCTTATCGAAAGCAGCATAGGGGCGGCAAGGGGTCGAATTCGGCAGCCCTTGTTGAGGATGATTTTATCGACCAAATATTTACTGCTTCTACGCACGACTACATTATGTTTATCACCAATGCCGGCAAAGCATACTGGGTGAAGGTGCATGAAATTGCGGAGGCAAGCCGTACCAGTAGAGGTTCGCATATCAAATCGCTTCTATCAATTTCGTCCGAAGAAGAGATAACCGCTATCGTCTCGCTGCAAGCGTTTAGCAGTGAAACGGTGATGGTGATGGCCACTGCTGCCGGTATTGTAAAAAAAGTACAAACCGATAATTTTCAAAACGCTAAAACGCACGGTATTATTGCGATCAAACTGGATGCGGGCGATAAGCTGGTGAGCGCTATTCTTACCACCGGCCATGATGAAATCATGTTTGTAACGCGGCACGGTCAAGCGCTTCGGGTGAACGAAGAAGAAATACGGGTGCAAGGGCGTGCTTCGCGCGGTGTTATCGGCATACGGCTTGCCGAAGGGGATGAGCTAACCGGCGCCCTGCGTGTAAGCGATGGAAAATTACTCGTGCTGTCTGAAAACGGCTACGGTAAGCGGGTTGCCTTTACCGAGTTCTCTCCGCATGGGCGCGGTACCGGCGGGCAGCGGGTGTACACGGTTACTGAAAAAACCGGCGAGGTGGTTGGGCTTTTAGCGGTGCATGATGATGACGAGATTGTCTGCATCACCGCTCAAGGGAAAACGATCCGGGTGCCGGTAGCTTCGATCAGTGTGATGGGGCGGGCTGCACAGGGCGTGAAGATATTGGATATTGAAGCGCCCGATCAACTGAGCGGGTTAGACCTTGTGGCCCAAGAGGATCAAGAGGAAATCGCGCGGGAAGCGGAGGCAGCCTCTCAGACGCAAGAACTCGATTTGGACGGCAGCGATACATAGAATCGTACTATTTTTGCGGTATTTTCTTTCACTGCAAGGCGCTTTTGCAAAAGGGAGGGAGCGCGATGGATCCTCATATACAGCTGCTTGAGCCTGAGAAAATACAGCTGGTATACGAACGCTTTAAACAGGCGAACCCCAATCCGCGCGGCGAGCTGCACTGGAAAAATGTGTACACGCTGCTGGTAGCGGTGGTGCTTTCTGCACAAGCAACCGATGTAGGGGTGAACAAGGCCACGAGCGTCTTATTTGAACTCGTTGATACGCCTGAAAAAATGATTGCGCTCGGCGAAGATGCGCTCAAAGACTATATTAAAACGATTAATTTGTATCCCACCAAAGCAAAACGCATTATTGCATTAAGCAAGATACTCGTTGAACAGCACCATTCCACCGTTCCGCATAGTAGAGAAGCGCTTGAGCAGCTGCCCGGCGTCGGCAGAAAAACAGCCAATGTGGTATTGAATATGGGTTTTGGAGATCCCACGATCGCGGTGGATACCCACATTTTACGTACCGCACCCCGTATCGGCCTTTCGCGCGGCACCACGCCGTTAGAGGTAGAGCAGGATTTATTACAGGTTACCCCTCCGCCTTTTTTAGTTGATGCCCATCATTGGATACTGCTGCACGGACGCTATGTGTGCAAAGCGCGGAATCCGGCCTGCGCCCACTGCCTTATCGCGGATATCTGCCTAAAGAACAATGTGTAGAGGGTTCGTTTGTGCGATAAGCCTTCAGAGCAAAAAAAACCGGGAGCACTACGGCACAAGAAAAATTAATCTACCGCTGCTTCCTTCCGGATCTGACGGGGTTCGAAAAACCTTCTTTGCATAGGTCCCGGTACGGAGAGAGAGGGATTCGAACCCTCGGTACCCTTTCGGGCACACACGACTTCCAATCGTGTACCTTCGACCACTCGGACATCTCTCCTAACATGAGATTATCTTTTTACGTTCAATTGCGTATATCAACCGCTTCTAAACGGAGAGAGGGGGATTCGAACCCCCGGTACCTTACGGTACAACGGTTTTCGAGACCGCCCGATTCGACCGCTCTCGCATCTCTCCTGGTTTGAGACTAGGCGGGCTCGAACCGTCGACCTTCAGATCCGCAATCTGACGCTCTAATCCAACTGAGCTATAATCTCATACCATACAAAACTCGTTTTGTATGTACGGAGCAGGGGGGATTCGAACCCCCGGTACCCGGATGGGTACAACTCCTTAGCAGGGAGCCCGATTCGGCCACTCTCGCACCGCTCCAATAGTACACCTGCTGGTTGGTTATACATTCCGCACGTATTAAACCGGATCGTGCAATCCGTTTTACGGAGCAGGGGGGATTCGAACCCCCGGTACCTCGCGGCACAACGGTTTTCAAGA
>JBQNBR010000042.1:0-18134 GCA_052169815.1 Treponema sp. | reverse complement strand
ACATTCTCAACTTTAACCTATTGACTTTTTATAGCAGGTCTCCGCACGAATAAACACAGGAAAAAAGATACAAGGAATAACCAGCGTTAATACTGCACTCATACGGTATAACCAGATAAACATACATACAAAATACGGGAGATAGAGGGTCAATATATCCATAATTACATGTACCAGCCGGCGGACAGCATAACAGCTGCCGTATGCTTTGGTTTTCATTTCCAAGTATACCGTATCCTCAAAAAAAACTGCGGGCAACTTGCTGGTTTTTTCATTAAGAACCTGTAAGACTTTTTCGGCAGCATAGTCACTATAGTATTCTCCTAAAAAGTTGCTCAAGCCGTCTGCAATTTCATCTAGTATTTTTATGCCGGCAAAAATACAGAGGCTTTTTACCATAGCTGAGATATCCAGCTGTTGTGATGTGTGAAAAATTGTATCGAAAAACTTCCTCATATATTCTGCTGACAATGCCAATAATAGGGCATCACAAAAGGTAAAAAAGTATTCGGCAAAAAAGAGCACCGGTTTTGCTGACACTGTAATCCTGAAGCCCTTCTGTATTATTTTATACATCTCAATTCTCCATCTCGTGATTTTGGCATGGGCTAAACTTGCCGGCAAAATTGGAATACCACTGCTGTCGTTTTTTAAACAATGCAGCATACAGTCCTGCCTGCATGATAAGTTCATCATGACAACCTTTTTCAACGACAGAACCTTTGTCCATCACAATGATTTCATCAGCGTTGCGGGCGGCTGCAAGGCGGTGCGTGCTGTACAATGTTGTCATACGTTTTTGAGCACTGTGATTGCTGATAACGGTATATAACTTATTTTCCGCAAAAGGGTCGAGCGATGCTGTAGGTTCATCAAGGACAAACATATGTGCAGGTTTTGCAAAGCAGCGTGCAAGAGCAACACGCTGCCATTGACCCTTGGAAAGCTCTTCAGCATTTGCTTCCAGCTTTCCAAGCGGTGTGTTGAATTGCAAAGGGAAACTGCAGAGCTTTTCTAACATACCAGTAAGCTGAAAATATTCCTTCATCTTTTCGGTATGTGCTGCCGCATCGGCAATAAACATGTGTTCTGCAGCAGTTATGTGATACTGTGCATAATCTTGAAATAGAAACGAAAAACACGCTTTGCGTTCTGCAGAGGTATAGTCCCGTATGTTTTTCCCATTAAGCAAAATCTCTCCTGAATAATCGTTGTATAATCCTGCAAGTAATTTAATAACCGTTGTTTTTCCACAGCCGTTCTTACCAACAAGCGCATATTGAGTATGGGGTAATATGGTAAGGGAGAAATTACATAAAACAAGCTGGTCAGATTCAGGATACGCAAAAGAAACATTTTTAAATTGTAGTGATTGAAAAGGAGTTTGTAGAAACGAAACATCAGGTGGTACTTGTATGTTCTTTTCTTTTTCGAAGGTGTAAAATGTAGCAAGATCTTCGAGATACCGTTTATGTTTTTCATACGATAGTAAAAGCTCTTGAAGCTGCCATGATAATACATGGATCATATTTGAAAGCGTAATGAATAGTGCCGTAAAGGTTCCTCCTGAGATAGTTCCCTTAGACAGCGGAATAAGCATCACGAAGCTGCAGGCAATAACAAAAAGTGTAAATAATAAGGAAAGCGTCTTTGCATCGATGAAAGCTTGTTTATCCGCTTGAAAATTGAGCTTTCGGGCGGCGGCATATTCGTAGTGAAAACGTTTGGAGATTTCAGGGGAATAATTGAACAATAGTCTTTCCGCAGAATAAAAGCGGTCGTTCAGTAGCGCAAGAAAATAATTATATCGTCTTTTATGCGGTACTGATACGCTATAGGCGGTATAAGAGCGATTACCGCTTTTTACTGAAGTATAATATACCGGTACACAAAATAACAGTACGGCGCCTGCGGCAACGATAGATGATGATGCCAGCATAGTCAACAAGCCGCCGAGTTTTATCACTAATGCCAGTATATTCATTATATTATAGAATCCGTTTTGAATAGTTCCGGCATAATCTGCTCCAACCCGTTCGATCACATTATACCATGCATCGTGTTCAATATACGTATATTTTAATTGGGCGATATGCTCTGCAAACCTGCTGTCGAGCGTTATGTGTAGCACAGCATTTAATTTTAAGGATAACAGAGCATATAGACTATTTAACACATAATGAGCAACCATAATCGCTGCTGCCGTTACCGCCGGCTTTACCGCAAATGTTCCTGTTTCTTCAATAATGCAGCGATGTATGCTGTCAACTACTCGTGCAGTATATACCGCGATAAGGGGAGTAAAAAGACCTGTCAATATTTTTATCAGCAGCAAGAAAGCCGTACAGCCTGCCGCTGTTTGAAAACATATGCGTATATATTCGATATTTTTCATAGTGATATGCAATCCTTTCAGGTTTTACACTACGAGATATGACGTATATCTACCATCCGCCATACCTTTCAAGGATAAACTTCTTGCTATCGACCGTTCCGTACGCAACACATTACGCCGGATCGTAGCTTTTACCATTGCAGCCGTTACCGTGTCCGCACATGGTTGTAACGGGCGGTTTTGTAATCACCAGTTTTATAACAGGCTTTTCATACTGTTTCATGGGTATGCCTCCTTTTTGATAGTTTATATTCTATTTCCGCCATACGATGAGCGGTTAAAGAACATGCAGTCATTGAGTGTATGTAAATCAGCTAATTCTTGTACAATAGCATAATCTAAAAGAATGGCATTACTTATATATAATGTCAAGGGATGCTGCATACACAAGATGATAAAATCACCGTACCTCGCTGCTCTGCGGCGGGGTACGGTGATTAGGCGCCTATTCTTTTGCCGCAAAACCTGCGGCGGTTAATACCAAGCCTGCAATCAAATAAACGAGCGAGTAATTTCCGTGCAAACCTAAAAAATCCAGATACGGCCAGCCTTTTAATGGGCCAAGGTAAAAGAGTACGGCAAACACGGCTTCAAATACTCTGCACGTTTTGACAAGATAGCCGAGGCAAAATGCGAGCGCCGAGAGAAAAAAGCAGCCGGTCAGCCACGACAGTGCTAAATCGATGTTCCCTGCAATAAAAAGCCTGACGATAATGCCTACAGAAACGGCTAGCGTAAAAAAGAGGTTAACGGTAAGCGCGAGCAGACGTTTCAAGCGGAATGAGGGACAGGACATCAAAAGCTCTTGTGTAGAAAATGTTTTTTCAAGCGTACCGCATTGCGACAAAAAGGGGAGCGGGAGCGCCACCAACAACACGATAGGCGTCTCTCCGCCTTGTACGTTTATCGGCAAAAACCACGAAAGCGCGATCCCCGCGGCAAAGCACCATCTCCATAAAAAGAACACATTCGATGCGACAAGTTTCAATTCGTTTCTCAATAGGCCGAAAACAGGCGCAGCGGTTAAAACGGCTGCTTTTGCAGTAAGTCCGCCTGCTTCGGAACAAACATATACCTGCTGCGGCGTTTCTTTTTTCCGGTTACGGTCTTTTTTCACGATACCGGTGTGCGCAAACCGGTCAAAACACAAAACGGCAAGGAACGTACACGCTAACGCCGCGGCGATCCATACGAGGCGGTAGGCAAGAAAGGCCGTGTCCCATGTGATTCCTTCAAAAGGAAATGTTGCGATCGGCTCCGTGCGCGTACGGTACGTCAGCATCCAAAATCGGGGCGCGTTTGGAAAGTATTTTTCCATAGCCGTATGAATTTCAAAAGACATAATATTAAAGCTGAAAAGATTTTTTACCGTTCCCCTCGACGTCATTCCGATGTTGCGGATAAACGGAGCGCCCAGTTCCCACGCCCACATAAAAAAGATGAGGGTATTACCGATAGCGCCTCTTAAAAACGGCGCTGAATCAAACAGTACCGCAAGCGCTGCGAGCATACACAGCGAGGGAATGCCGATATAACACATCGGTAAGAGCCATTGGCTCAATACGAAGGCCGTATCTTCCATGCGGATAAACTGCATTGCCATAAAGGTCAACATAAACAAAACATGCAAAGAAAGGGCGGTCAAAAAGTTCGATACGAATTTCGTAAAAATATACGCCGTCTTTCCTATCGGACATGAGGCAATAAGGGCGGAAACATTCAGCTGCCGGTCATCACTGATACTGTGCCGCAACAGATAAAACGCCGGCAGCCAGAGCACCGTTGTGAACAGCATGATGTTCATCATACCGAGCCATGCCGAATTGTAGAGTGCTCGTGCGGTTCCTGTCATAAGAATATCGTAGCCTGCATCGGCGGCCGGAGTACAAACAACGACAAACGCTATAGCGAATACCGCTGCAATCAAAAATGCGCGCGTTTTTATGCGGGCTACCGCATTTGCCCTAACAATATAAAAAAAGTTCATATATTACAGGCCTTACTATGCGCAAGAAACAAATAGGCGTCTTCGAGGGATGATTCGGCAGGTTCCGCATGCGGTAGGGGCGCTTTTTCCGATAAAACCTTTATTTTAATGCCGTCCCGGTATTGAATAGAACTCGTTATTCGGTATCGTTTTTGCAGCACGTTCAATTCTTCAATGGGAACCGTGCAATGCCATACCTTCCCTGAAACCTTTTCGATAAGAGCGCTTGGTTCCCCTTGCGCAAGTACAGCTCCGCCGTTTAACAGCACGATTGAGGGCGCTATGGATTCTATATCAGAAACGATGTGCGTTGAAAGGATGACGATTTTATGTAAAGAAATCGATGCGAGCAGGTTCCTAAACCGGATCCGTTCCTCAGGGTCAAGCCCGACGGTTGGCTCATCGGCAATCAGCACCTCAGGATCGTTCAGCAGGGCTTGAGCGATACCGACCCGCTGCTTCATACCGCCTGAAAAACCGCCGAGCAGCTGTTTTTTGGCCTCCCCAAGATGCAGGATGTCCAGCAATTCGTCTATCCGTTTGCGAACCGGTTTTAACGGCAGGTTTTTCATTGCTGCGATGTATTCCAGAAACTGCGGCGCCGTCATGTTCGGATACACTCCAAAATCCTGCGGAAGATAGCCGAGCCTCTGCCGTAACGCATTGGGTTTCCGTCCTATATCCGTCCCATCATACAGCACTACTCCTGAGTCCGGCTTTTCGATTGCGGAAACAATACGCATTAGCGTCGATTTTCCCGCCCCGTTCGGCCCAAGGAGGCCGGTGACTCCTTCGCCGAACACAACGGTAACGGCATCAAGCGCCTTTTTAGCGCCGTATGCTTTTGAAATGTTTTCGATTTTCAAATGATGCATGGGCAGTATCATATCCGTATCATGGTACGGTATCAAGATGATACGGCTGCACCTCGTTTACAAATCAAGTTTTAAATCGCCTGCTTTAATCCATCCGATTTTCCGCAGCGGCGCGGTAAAAAGGAGGGTAAGGATGGCCGGTGCAATAATATGCAGCAGCAAAACGGACAAATAGACGCCTAACGATCCTCGTCCCGCCTGATTCATCGCCGTTATCGCGCCTATCTGCCCAACCAATCCGCACGTTCCCATACCCGATCCGATAGGGGTATTCTCCAGCTTTAACCACACAGTCGAAAGAGGGCCAAGTACGGCGGAGGCGGCAATCGGCGGTATCCATATCCGGGGATTTTTAATAATATTCGGCATGTGCAGCATACTGGTACCGATCCCGACTGCAAAACTGCCGCCGAATCCGTTATCCCGATAGCTCATGACCGCAAAACCGATCATCTGAGCGCAACAACCGGCCGCTGCAGCTCCTCCTGCCAATCCTGAAAGCGAAAGCAGCATACAGAGCGCAGCGCTGCTGATCGGCAGCGTGAGGATAATCCCTACCAGCACGGCAAGGCAGATTCCCATTAAAAACGGGCGTAGATTGGTTGCAGTCATAATCACGCTGCCGAGCCAGTTCATGCACGCAGCCATATACGGGCCGAAGCACACTGCGACTATACTGCCTGCAAGGATCGTTACCGCCGGCGTAACGATAAGGTCGATCTTTGTCTCTTTTGAGACCAGTTTTCCCAGTTCCGCTCCTACGATTGCCGAAATAAAGGCGCCGACTGCGCCGCCGTATGTATTGCCCGCAGTACCGGCAATCGCAGCTGCAAAGAGTACAAAGGTATGCGCCTTAAGCGAGTATGCAACCGCTACGCCGATAGCAGCACCGGTCATATCGCGGCACAGCGGCCAGACAGTATCGGTCAAAAAAGCGATATGCAGTTGCTGTCCTACAGTTTTCAGAATTGTGCCGACAAGCAAAGATGAAAAAAGCCCCATAGCCATCGCACTTAAAGCGTCAATAAAATACCGTTTGCCGGAAATCTCTACATCTTTCTTTTTTAAGAAAAGCCTCAATTTGTTCATCACCATAAGAACACCTCCTTTGATATATAAGCAGGCACTATCATACCGTATACACGGCACGGCATCAAGGTAAGGCGGCTACACTGAAAGTTGTATTTTTGGCATCTGGTGTAAGCAATGGGTGTATTCATGGTGAAACCACATAGAGTATATAAGCTGATAATAGATATTGTAGCTTAATACACGGCCGCTACTGTATTCACAAATAGCCGCGGCACGCGCTTATTGATGCTACAGGTAATTTCATAGGGTATGGTATGCGACAGTGCAGCAAGCGTTTCAGCAGTGTTATCACCTTGGTGCGGTCCAAAAATACATACCTCATCCCACCGCTGTACCCATGGGCTGGGTCCAATATCGATCATACATTGATCCATACAAATCTTACCCACGATGGGAAAAAACTCATTTCCAATCCGCACTTTCAATCTGGGAGAAAGGGAGCGCCGTAAGCCGTCAGCGTAGCCAATGGGGAGCGTTGCAATATACGTATCTTCTTTCGCGCTCCATTCCCGTCCATATGACACGCTCATACCCGCCCGTATCTGCTTTATCAATACCACCTGTGTTACCAGCTCCATGACCGGCCGTACCTGTAAACCTGTT
The DNA here is from genome assembly GCA_052169815.1 of Treponema sp. Lineage (GTDB taxonomy): Bacteria > Spirochaetota > Spirochaetia > Treponematales > Treponemataceae > Treponema. The sequence continues at coordinate 11,182 of JBQNBR010000042.1, read as the reverse complement.
TTTGCCTGCGGATGAGGATTATATCCATACGCCAATAGTCCGGGACGCACCATATTATACTGCGCTTCCGGCAAACTTTGTAGCGCCCCTGAATTTGCAGCGTGAATAAGCGGCACCGCTATCCCGCTCGCTTTAATCTTTATGATTGTTTCGTTAAATACCTCAAGCTGCTGCTTGGTAAAGTCAATATCTTCTTTTTTACTTGAATCAGAGACGGCAAAATGAGTTGCAATACCTTGCACATGCAAATAGTGTGTACGCTCTATTTGCATCGCAAGTTTTACCGCTTCAGACGGTACGCAGCCTATCCTGCCCATGCCGGTATCAATTTTTAGATGCACGGAAACCTGCTTTTTCTGCACCGCAGCCGCACTGCCTAATGCATGAATGAACTGTTCATCAATAACAAGCGGTTCAATGCCGTAATCGATGATGGTAGGAATCTCTTCTAAAATCGGTAAACTTAAAGAAATAATGGGCGCTACAATGCCTGCTTCGCGTAATTCAACCGCTTCTTGTATCGAAGCAACAGCAAGATAGGATACCCCTGCGCGGATCGCTGCGATGGCAGTGTTAATAGCCCCATGCCCATAAGCGTCTGCCTTCACCGGCAAACATATTTTAGTACGAGCGTCTAGCCTTTTTTTAATTTCTTGGATATTATGCTGTAGATTTTCTAAGTGAATAATAGCTTTAGTTGCACGCATGACGCACTATTGTATATATTTAAAGCAAAAAGACAAGTAGGTATCGAAGGCAACCCAGGGCCTCTAGCTGTGAAAATAATACTAGCGAGACTGGTAGGCCCGTCTAGCGTTTGGCTTTCTGCCAACCGCTAGCCTGTCGAGTTTTGAAGCGCATACGCTTCAAAACATCGCCTTAGAATAGAAATAAATACCCAAAATTTAAAGCAATGTTTTTGCGCAAGCAAAAACTTGCAGGCAGGAACAAAGCCGTCAGGCTTGTTCCTGACAGATACGCCTTTCGCCTGAATTCAGCGTGATGTTTTTGAGCCAATCGGCTCAAAAACTCCTAAGCTTAAGCTTTACCCGCAAGTGTAATACTCTGACAGGCTCAAGAGGGGTTCCTATGATGCCATTTGTGTCTTTCTCTTACCACATAACTATTTTAGTATCTGCTCACAGCTAGAATCCCGGGAAGGCAACCATACTGTCCAACTGGCACTGCTCTCATGTATTACTCCCACTCAATCGTTGCAGGCGGCTTTGAAGTTACATCGTAGACAATTCTATTAATGCCATGCACTTCGTTTATAATGCGGGACGAAACTTTATCCAATACATCATAGGGGATCCGCACCCAGTCAGCAGTCATAAAATCAGACGTTTTAACCGCCCGTAGCGCGAGGGTATAATCATACGTTCTAAAATCGCCCATCACACCAACGGTTTTAGTAGCGGTTAGTACGGCAAAATATTGACTTACCTCTTGTTTTATATCCGAATGTTCAAGTTCATACCGCCATATAGCATCAGCTTCTTTTAGTATCCTAAGCTTTTCTTTGGTGATCTCCCCCATAATTCTAATGGCAAGCCCCGGGCCGGGAAAGGGTTGCCGGTATACAACAGAATCGGGCAAGCCGAGTTCTCTGCCAAGCTGCCTAATTTCGTCTTTAAAAAGACTGCGCAGCGGCTCAATTAAGCCCTTAAATCCGATATCCTTCGGTAAGCCCCCCACATTATGATGACTTTTTATGACTGCAGCCCCATGTACACCGCTTTCAACCACATCAGCATAAATAGTGCCTTGTGCAAGAAAATCTACAGCACCAAGCTTTGCCGCTTCTTCTTTAAATACCGTGATGAATTCTTGACCGATAATCTTGCGTTTTTTTTCCGGATCGCTTACACCTTTTAGCTTTGCTAAAAATCGATCTTGTGCATTAACTCGAATAAATGCCATCGGCGTATCTTTAAAAAGAGCTTCAATTGCATCCGCTTCATCTTTACGCATAAAGCCGTGATCAACAAAAATACAGGTAAGGTTTTTTCCAACCGCTTTGTTTAAAAGAGCTGCCAATACAGAAGAATCAACACCGCCTGAAAGAGCTAACAATACCCTACCCTGCCCCACTGTTTTTTGCACATCGTATATAGCATCTTTTAAAAAACTTTTCATAGTCCAATCATGCTTAGCACCGCATACGCGGTACAGAAAGTTTTTAATAATTTCTTGTCCGCACTCCGTATGTTCAACTTCAGCATGAAACTGAATACCATATAATTTTTTTTCTTTATGAATCATTGCAGCGCACTGAGTATGTGCTGTATGAGCAATGGGCATAAATCCTTCAGGCAGCTGACAAACATAGTCAACATGGCTCATCCATACTAATGAATGCTCCGGTATTCCTTCAAATAAAGGATTATGCAGATCGAAATACGTCTCAGTTTTACCGAACTCACGCTTTACAGCCATTTCAACTTTTCCGCCAAGGCAATGCGCCATCACTTGCATACCATAGCAAATACCTAATATCGGTATACCAAGGTTAAAAAGTGCTGCGTCTGCTTGCGGAGCATGTTCTTCATACACGCTGTTTGGGCCGCCGGTAAAAATAATACCAATAGGCTTATTTTCCTTAATATACTCCAGAGCTTTCGTATACGGAACAATATCGCAATACACCTGTAAATCACGCACACGGCGTGCAATAAGCTGATTATACTGTCCGCCGAAATCTACAATTACTATTCTTTCCACCACATTCATGCCGTCCATTATATCGTATATCGCATTTTTTTCAAGAGAGCGTCCGCCCTTTCTCCAGCCATGTGAATAAGGGACTTTCTGGATAGGGGCCGTTTCTTTTTGTTTACATATTCTAACTGTATATGGTATAACAACGTATAAAAAGTGAGGTATATATGAAAGGCTTTGCAATGATTAAACTGGGAGAAACCGGCTGGATTGAAAAAGAAACGCCGGTGTGCGGCCCCCTTGATGCCATTTGTAAACCGCTCGCTCTTGCCCCTTGTACTTCTGATGTACATACAGTATGGGAAGGCGCGATTGGAGATCGGCACAACATGATCCTGGGGCACGAAGGCTGCGGTGAAGTTGTTGAAGTAGGCTCTTTGGTTAAAGATTTTAAGCCGGGGGACAAGGTACTGGTGCCTGCCATTACCCCCGATTGGAACTCATTGGAAGCGCAAGGCGGCTATTCAATGCACTCAGGAGGTATGCTTGCAGGTTGGAAATTTTCTAACTTTAAAGACGGTGTATTCGGTGAATTCTTCCATGTAAATGATGCTGACGGCAACATTGCACACATCCCCGAGGGGGTAAAAATTGAACATGCTCCCATGCTTTCCGATATGGTTCCTACCGGTTTTCATGGAGCAGAGCTTGCAGATGTACAGTACGGGGATTCCGTGTTGGTAATCGGCATCGGCCCGGTAGGTCTTATGGCGGTTGCCGGCGCTGCATTGCGCGGAGCCTCCCGTATTTATGCGGTAGGTACCCGCCCTGCTTGTGTTGCCGCTGCGAAATTCTACGGTGCAACGGATATTATCAGCTATAAAAAAGGCCCCATTGACCAGCAAGTGCTTGACCTCACACATGGTAGGGGCGTTGATAAAGTTATTATTGCAGGCGGTACGGTTGATACTTTCGAAGAAGCCGTTAAATCCTTAAAGCCGGGCGGAAAAATCGGCAACGTCAACTACCTTGGATCAGGTGTCTCCATTAAAATTCCGCGTGTAGAATGGGGAGTCGGCATGGGGCATAAGCAGATCAATGGCGGATTGATGCCGGGCGGACGTTTGCGCATGGAAAAATTGAGCAGCCTCGTTGCAGTGGGTAAACTCGATTTATCAAAGTTGATAACCCATAAATTTGAGGGCTTTGAAAATGTTGAAAAAGCACTCTATTTAATGAAAGATAAACCGGCAGACCTCATTAAACCAGTAGTCATCATGTAAGTATAGGGCGGCTGTACAAAACCTTGTTGGATTTTTACAGCTGCCCGTATATATGAAATAGCGGCTTTCGGTATTTTTAGGGAGTTACGTTATATATGAACATACTGGTGATTTCCGGCTTTCTCGGTGCAGGCAAAACCACATTCATTGGCTCGCTTGCAGCAAAAACAGGAAAAAGCTTTGCCGTTATGGAAAACGAATACGGCAGCACAGGGATCGACGGGAACCTTTTACAACAAGATAGACTAAAAGTGTGGGAACTCACCGAAGGATGTATTTGCTGTTCGCTACAATCTGATTTTGCTTCTTCTATTCTGACGATTGCCAATACGATAGCCCCTGAGTATTTAGTGGTAGAGCCGACAGGCATAGGCTTACTCAGTGCAGTCATGCGTAATATCAATAAGATTGCATACGAGCGCATTCAGTTATTGGATCCGGTTACCATCGTCGATATACACTGTGTTGATACCTATATCCGTGAATTCGGGGAACTCTATACCGATCAAATTAAATATGCCGCTCGGATAGTGCTTTCAAAAATTGAGCATAGCCAACCGTCAGAAATTGCCCGCATCAGTGCACTGCTTCGTACGCTAAATCCTCATGCGGAAATCCTAAGTACCCCCTACCAAAAGCAGCCTGAGCAATGGTGGCAGGCCTTATTAGAATCCTTCTATAATAACGGTAAAAAATAGAGTTTTGTTTCGCTGGGAGGAGCACAGAGCCCCAACTTAGAAAATGTAGGGTGCACCGGCATCAGCATCGACTCCGTGTATGAACTTATGGAACTGCTGGTTGCGTTGATGCGTGGCTTTTTCGGTACCGTGTATCGGGTAAAAGGCTATGCGCCTATTGCTGGTACATGGACAAAATTTGACCTTGTAAACAAACAGTATACGATTGAGCTTTGTAAGCCTATGGGCGAAGCTAAAGCCGTCATTATCGGAGAGCGCTTAGTACCACAAGCATTATACGCCGCCTTTAGGGGAAATGCCTGCTGACTCGTTTGCCCTGCTGGCAGTTCCGCGATGTATTTGACAGACTCCATGAAAAAACAGTATACTTTTTCCTTAATATTATGATTATTAGAAGTCGCAAGGCAGCGAGGAGTATAAGGTATGTATGCACCGGTGAATCCCAAAGTAGATTTTCCTAAACAAGAAGAAGCAATATTGCGTTTTTGGAAAGAACACGAGGTGTTCAAAAAATCCATTGAGCAGCGTGAGGGCGCAGAAGAATACGTCTTTTTTGACGGGCCTCCTTTTGCCACAGGCTTACCTCATTTTGGACACTTTGTACCGGGCACGATAAAAGACATTATTCCGCGGTACCAGACCATGAAAGGCAAAAAAGTGGAACGCCGCTTTGGATGGGACTGCCACGGATTACCGGTTGAAAACCTCATTGAAAAAGAGCTTGGCCTTAATTCAAAGACAGATATAGAAACATACGGCATAGCCCGCTTCAACGAAGCGTGCCGCGCCAGTGTATTGCGGTACGTAAAAGAATGGCGGCAGACCATCGAACGGCTTGGACGTTGGGTGGATTTTGATCACGATTACAAAACGATGGAACCTGCCTACATGGAATCGATTTGGTGGGTTATGAAGCAGCTGTGGGAAAAAGGCTTATTGTACGAAGGCCACTACATCCTCCCCTATTGCCCCCGCTGCTCTACCGTCCTTTCCAACCATGAGCTTAACTTAGGCGGCTACAAAGACGTGCATGACCCTGCAATCACTATTCGATTCAAAGCATTGTACCCCGTTGCAGGAACGCCGGCAGCTGCGACATTCAGCACAGCGCCGCTTTTACCCAACACCTACCTTTTAGCATGGACTACTACACCGTGGACACTGCCGAGTAACCTCGGTCTTGCGCTCGGTGCAGACATCGACTACGTGCTCGTACAAGACGGCAATGAGCACTATATTTTAGCTCAATCCCGTTTATCGGCCTACTACCGCGATCCCGCTGGCTGTACCATCTTATGGACAAAAAAGGGAAGCGAATTGGCAGGCCTATGCTATGAGCCGCTTTTCCCCTATTTTGCACACCTTACCGTGCGGCAAGACGGCTCATCGGAGGATGCAGGACGGGGAGCGTTTCAAACGCTGCTCGGCGGCTTTGTTTCAACTGAGGACGGTACGGGTATTGTACACACCGCTCCCGGTTTCGGCGAAGAGGACAGCACACTCTTTAAAGGAAGCGGCGTACCGATGATATGTCCTATCGACGCTGAGTGTAAATTTACCAATGAAGTGCCTGATTATCAGGGCATTTTTGTGAAAAATGCTGACAAAGCTATCATCGACCGTTTAAAGCAAGAAGGCAAACTCGTAAAACGCGAGCAAATCCTCCATGCCTATCCCCACTGCTGGCGCTGCAGCAGTCCGCTCATCTATCGGGCGATCGGCAGCTGGTTTGTCTCAGTGGAAAAAATAAAAAAATCCCTTTTACAGGCGAACAGCAAGATTCATTGGCAACCTGCTCACATTAAGGAAGGCCGCTTTGGTAAATGGCTTGAAGGCGCACGCGATTGGGCCATCAGCCGCAACCGCTATTGGGGGAATCCCATGCCCATTTGGAAGTGCGCAGCATGCGGCCACACCCTTTGTGTAGGCAGCAGGGAGGAGCTTAAGACCATGAGCGGCACCTACCCTGAAGATTTACACAAGCATTTTGTCGATGATATTACCATTTCGTGCCCTCAATGCGGCAAAGCCATGAAGCGTATACCTGAGGTCCTGGACTGCTGGTTTGAATCAGGGGCCATGCCCTATGCGCAGCAGCACTACCCGTTTGAAAACAAGGCTTTTTTTGAACAGCACTTCCCTGCTCATTTTATTTCCGAAGGCTTGGATCAAACGCGGGGCTGGTTTTACACGCTGACGATTTTAGCGGCCGCTCTTTTTGAAAGCCCTGCATTTCAGCATTGTATTGTAAACGGCTTAGTCCTTGCCTCCGACGGAAAAAAGATGTCAAAATCCCTGCGCAACTACACTGACCCCAATACGGTGGTTGATGAATTCGGTGCCGATGCACTCAGGCTTTTTTTAATGCACTCAAGCGTAGTCAAAGCAGACGATCTCAAATATTCTGATGAAGGCGTGCGCGATGTACTGAAAAGCATCCTGATACCGCTTTGGAATAGTTATAGCTTCTATATTACCTACGCCATCATTGATAAAATTGAATCTCCCGGCAATAATGCAATCGAAGGAAAAGACTTTATCGACGCCCTAAACAATCCGCTTGACCGCTGGATTCTTTCAATTACTGAAAAAATGGTCTTGGATGTTTCTACCGCTTTGGACGAATATGACTTATCGCGGGCGATTGACCCCATTGTGCACTACATTGACCAACTTAATAACTGGTATATCCGCCGCTCCCGCCGCCGCTTTTGGAAAAGCGAAAATGACAGCGATAAAATACAAGCCTACTTAAGCCTGTATTACGCTTTGAAAAAGTGTATTCTGGTTGCCGCTCCCGTCGTTCCGTTCATAACGGAAGCTATGTGGCAGAACCTCAAAACGGCAGACGATGCCCTTTCGATCCATTTAGCTGACTACCCGCTTTACAACGCGGCAGTACGCAATACTGAACTCGAATTTAAGATGGAAACGGTACAAAAAGCGGTTTCTATGGGAAGAGCGCTTCGGTACCAATTCAACTTAAAAATTCGCCAGCCGTTGAAAGCAGTTGAAATTGTTACCAAAAATCCCAACGAAAAATCGGTATTGCTTGAAATGGAAAACAGCATTATGGAAGAATTAAACGTAAAAGAAGTTATCTTCCATGATAAAGAAGATGAATTGGTTGAGTACACTGCAAAGGCCAACTTCAAGGTGCTGGGGAAGGAACTAGGGCCTAAAATGAAGCAGGCAGCGGCATGTATTGAACAGCTTGCTTCGGAAGAAATTGAGAGCCTCCTTGAAGGGGCTGTGTTGAGCCTTGACATCGACGGACAAACCGTGGATATTACCGCTGACAAAGTAATCGTAAACCGCATTGAAAAACTCAATCTCAAAGTTATCAATGAAGGCTCTTTAACAGTGGCGTTAAACACGGAAATTACCGAATATCTCCTTTTAGAAGGATATACGCGCGATTTAATACGTGCCGTGCAAAACCTCCGCAAAGAAGCGGGGCTTGCAGTAACCGACCGTATTCATTTGTATATTTCAGCAAAAAAAGAAGAACACCGGCAGATTCTTAAAAAGGCTTTTGACACCAACAAAGACTATCTGGTGCACGAAACCCTTGCTACTGAAGTGTTCTGGACAGCCGATTTCCCGACGGAGGCCGCTACTGCTGAAGTTGACATGGGAGACATTTGGTGGCTCCTTGCATTAAAAAAAGCATAATTGAAAGAAAACAGGAAACGATGATGAAAAGCCTTTTAAGAAAACCACTATACGCACTATCGGGATGTTTTTTTCTCTCTGCCCTCGTGCTGACAAGCTGTGCTACCGGTACGCCGCCGATACATTCGCTCGAGCCTTTCGGTATTATCGGCGAAGGGGCAGATATCTATGTCTTTGTGCCGGTGAAAGGCAACGAGTTTTTGCTGAATACCCTGTGCGGCACCGCAATTCCCCAAAGCACTTTGAATCAATATACGGCAAGAACCAATGCGGTGTTTGCCGGCTTATTTCTTACTAAAGAGCCCGTGATGCGGCTATGTTCATACGGTTCCTATCCGTGGTTCTTTGCCGATTCCCTTTTTCCTCAAAAAGACGGATGGGAAAAGCGGCCTGCCGAAGGTGCCAACACCGTGCCCTACTATCATTCTGCGCAGGTAGATGTGGCTTTACCGGCAAGCGCTTTAGCCTGCATCAGCTTAGGCAATGATCCGCGTTCCACCGAAGCTTTTCTGCAGCGTATTACGAAACCGCAAAAGCCGGAATTCCCGGAGCGTTTTCAATCATTTATCGAAAAAGAAACGGAGTTGAACAGCATCGGCATCTATATCCGTTCAGGAGCTTTGCTATCGAATATGTTTAAGCAGAACTATGAAGTCAATCTGCCACTTTCTTCCATAGAACTCTATGTAACTCCAAAAGATGACGAACACTATGCGTATCAAGCAGTCATTACCGCCGCTCATGCGCGTATCGCACGCTTATTGAGCGTGTTTGCCGGCAGCGTTTTTCATGCGGACATAACCGTGCAGGATTCTCAGCTTTTACTTAATAACGGCATATTTACTACGCAAGAACTGCTCTCATTATTGAAGCCGCTTCAAATGGCAGCGCCGCAATAATGCTCCCCGCCATTCACATGCAGGTATGAAAAAAAATCCGAAATTTTTTTGTGAAAATTGCAATCAAGAAGTCCGCCGTGATGCACTGGTATGCCCGCATTGCGGCCGCTTTTTTGCATCAGTACGCTGCCCTATGTGCCACTATACCGGAACCCATAAGGACTTTAAAGAAGGCTGTCCCAATTGCGGCTATAGCATCAGCGGCTCCTCAAAAAAGGAGCAGGCAAAAAAAACGCCGCCCCTTGCACCGGCAAAACGAAGGCCTGTAGGCAATGACGATTCTTTACCGGCGTGGGTGTATAGGCTCGTCCTTTCCCTTACCGTTTTTGTCATTATCGTATTTATCACTGTTATATTTACAAAATAGTATCAAGGAGGTATACGCATGCATAGTAAAACGCGCGCAGAAGCTGTTTTCTTTGTATCATCTTTTTTCAATAGCTTGGTATTCTTTGCTCCTGTTGCCATTTTGGTGCGGACACGGTGCGGGATCACCCTATCTCAGTTTTTTATCCTGCAAGCGCTGTTAAGCTTCGGTATTTTTCTGTTTGAGGTACCCTGCGGTATGGTAACCGATAAAATAGGCTACCGTTCTTCTATTATTATCTCCCAAGTGCTTTTGTGTATTACGCGCATCCTGTTCCTTGTAGGCGGCTCCTTCTTGCTTTTTATTATTGAAGCGGTTATCGAAGCCCTCTCGATTAGCTTTATCTCAGGAACCACTGAGGCCTATCGATACGATATGTATGAGCAAGAAGAGTACATGCCGAAAAGTGCCGTAGTGGATAATTACAGCACGGCAGGCTTTATTGCAAGCACGCTGCTTTTTGTTCCCCTTAATAAATGGTACGGAATCACAGGCCTTATTGCCGCAACGCTGGCCGCGCTGTGCATTTCGCTTGCAGTACTGCTGTTTCTGCCGAAAGCGGTATATAGCACAAGCGCACAGGATAACCGTACGGCGCCAGAATCTCAAGAGGGAGCCGCGCAGCCTCCGCTTAAAAGCTTACTGAAAAGCCTTTTCACCAAAGACGTTTTGTTTTTCTTTTTTATCACGAGCTTTATCAGCATAGCCTCTTTGATGGTTAGTTTCTTTTATATCTTGCTAGTAACTGCTCATGCGCTTTCCGAAAACTGGATGAGCCTTATTATTCTAGGATATGCGGCTCTGCAAATGCTCAGCCCCCTTATCATAACAAAACTGCAGCCGTTACACCGAGGTAACCTGTTTGCCGCTGAAATCTTTTTAGTTGCCGTTCTGTTTTTAGGTCTAGGTTTTCTGCCGGGATACGCCGTGTTCATTCCGATGCTGCTATTACCCCTTGTACTTTCACTACTAGGCTATTTGCTTTCAGATATAAACAACCATCTTATCGATACGCTGGGGCAACAAAAAAATAGAGCAGGCTTTTTATCGGTTTTGAATCAGGGAGCGAACCTTTGCGAAATCTTTTTTCTCTTTTTTGCTTCCGCTGTAGGAACTCAAACGGTATCATCGATCTTTGTTATCACCGCTTTAGGATTTTTCTTCCTTTCGCTGATAGCCATTTGGTTTCGCAATGCTAATTTTTTTAAAATCCCCCTCTAAGACATGTGTTCACCTTATATTAGACCTATTCGATAACTGCGTTTTCGAATAGGTCGACGAGTTCACGCATCGCGCAAATAGCACGATGCGTGAACATCGCATTTCTAAGGTAACCTGTTCAGAAACGGAAGTTTCCGCACCAGGTTTATTACAAATAGTACCCCGCTTTTTTTCCTTTTGCCAATCACAAATCAACACCCCCAACGCGGCATGTGAGCAATGCTCAATGTTCCGCACTGACAGGCTAGCGGCTTGGTAAAAGCAAACCGCTAGAGGAGGAAGTCAGGCTTTAATACCCTTAGTTACGGCGCTAGAAGCGCCTCAGGTATTAAACCCTCGTATAATAAAGTCATAGAATTATCTTGTATCATTTGGGTA
>JBQNBR010000041.1:0-18426 GCA_052169815.1 Treponema sp. | reverse complement strand
ATTTAGATTGCTTGCCTCTTAGTACGCCGGATACCATCTCTCTTCATATCCCATTGCACGGTTTATTTTTCTCATTTATTACAGTGTATGCAATGTTTATCAAAAGCGCTCGCTGGTTCTTATTTTTGACAATTATTATCTACCAGTTACCGTGTGCCATGAGTACAAACAACGTGCTTGCATAAGTTTTTGTTTTATGGTACTATTCAAACTAAGAACATTATTATCCTGATGCTGTATAGGAGTCGTTCAAACGGCTCTTTTTTTGTTTATTGAGGAGTATACTTCATGGAATATATTCATAAGGAGTCTGTTCCGTATTTTACTGACTATGAGCAGCTTGTTACTGGTCTTGGATATACATTGGTAGAATTACAGCTCATTCATCAGAAATCACAGTGGTTTATAAAGGCTGTTATTTATGGGAAAGGTGGCATCGGTATTGATGATTGTTCAAAGGTACATCGTGTACTTTTATCGCGTGCAGAGGCGTTACTTAATACTCAAGATATTCATATGGAAATAAGTTCTCCCGGTTTAAATAGAGTGATAAAAAACGCTCTGGAATTTGAAGCATTTATAGGAAAAAATGTTAAAATTTTGGAATTAACCTGTTCTGACTGGATTGAGGGAGAAATAGTTGATGCGGATTCACATCGTATATGGTTAAAAACTATTCAAGGTCAGAAAGATATTCCCTATACAAATATTAAAAAGGCGAAATTGCATGAGGCTTAAGGAGCGCTAATAATGTCTGGCATAAAATATGAGGATATCCGTAAATTTGCACTAGAAAAGGATTTGGACGAAGAATTAGCATTTGATATTGTAAAGCAAACATTAAAGGCTGCATATAAAACAACTTTTAAAACTGATATAAATGTAGTGATTGAACGCAACGGTGATACTGTTAATATCTACGCAAAAAAGAAAATAGTTGATGATGTGGTGAATCCTGTACTTGAAGTTGATATTGATGAGGCGATTGAGTTATCTCCTGATTGTGAAATAGGGGATGAACTGCTTTTTGAATTGGATCCGAAAGACTTTAAACGCGGTCCTATACAAGCAGGCGTACAGCGGGTGCATCAATCGACAAAAGAAATTCAAAAAGATGCTCTTTATTCTGAATATAAAAATAAAGAAGGTGAAATTATTATTGGATATTATCAGCGTGAAAAACACGGGAATATTTACGTTGATTTGGGTAAGGTGGAAGGAATATTACCCAAAGCTTTTCAGCTTCCACAAGAGTTTTATCACCCGAATGATCGCATTAAAGCCCTTATAAAGGAAGTAAAAAAACATCGCCAGTCCAATATGATACAGCTTGTTTTGTCCCGTACTGATCCTGATTTTGTCCGCCGCCTTATGGAGCTTGAAATTCCTGAGATTTATGATAATATTGTCGAAGTGCATAAAATTGTTCGGGAGCCGGGGTACCGCACAAAAATAGCGGTGATTTCTCATCGTGAAGATGTGGATCCCGTTGGCGCTTGCGTTGGCCCAAAAGGTGCCCGTATTCAAACAATTATCACTGAACTTGAAGGTGAAAAAATTGATGTGCTTGAGTATTCAAGCGATCCTGCTGTTTTTATTGCTAATTCGTTGTCGCCGGCAGAAGTTCTCAAAGTTGTTATTTTAGACGAAGCCAAACATACGGCTCTTGCGGTGGTTTCAGATAGTCAGCTTTCTATAGCGATTGGTCGGCAGGGCTTGAATGTTCGTCTGGCAAATAGGTTGGTTGATTGGAGCATAGACGTTAAAACAGAAAAGCAGTTTGAGGAAATGGATATCCATGCAGAAATGCGTAAAGCGGTAGAAGACCTGTTTAACGACGATGAACTTGCATTAAGCGACGTTGCAGAAATCGATGATAGTATGTTAGCTGTCCTTCATGAGCATAACTTAGAAACGGTTGAACAGGCAATGCACTATACGGAGGATGAACTTTCTACATTAGTAGGAGCTCAGATAGGAGCACAGTTATATGCCATACTGCACGATGCTTTTGAAATTGAAGAAGATACGCCATTAGAAACTGAAAAAGATGCAGAAGATGATTCTGAACTAGCATATCAAGAAGAAGATAGCGATATCGAAAATGAGGAAATTTATGAGTGTCCAGAATGCGGTGCTCACATTACGATCGATATGACGGTATGTCCCAACTGTGGTGTCGGTTTAAGTTTTGAATATGAGGACGAAGAATAGGAGCGCTATGGCGGAAGATTTTAAGAATACGCAAGAACAGAAAGTTATTCTCAAAAAAGCAAAAGCTGAATCTGTTATACCTGCAGCTCAGGCAAAGGTGCACGCAGAAGAGAACGTAAAACCGGTACGAAAGGTTCCCCTTAAACGAAAAAAACTTAAGCCGATTGCTCATCCGGTAACTGCGCATGAAAAACCTGAGCAATCAGATAATGGTATTGTAAAGGAAGATACGCTGGAAGCTTTGCCGATACATAATGAAAAAGATGGACAGGGATTTCATCCTCCGGTTGAGAAAAAACTTAATACTGTTGCTGAAAAGAAAAACCTCAGCCAAGCCGAACAACCCGACGTTCGAAAACCATCTAAGCATTTTGGAGATCTTTCAGATAAAAAAGCTGAATATGCTGATAAATATAAGACGGATAAAATACAGAAGAAGTCTTCCGATTCAGGGGGGCAGGATGCAAAAAGCCAAGTACGGGTACTGGACTTAAGCAGCGGTCGTCCGAATATACGGGCGGGGAATCTCGCAGGAGGAAAACCGAATAACCGCTATCCGAATCACCGGCAGCGGCCGAGTGTTTTGGGCGCTCAGAATAGGCTGAATGCTGAGGGACGCAACATTCAACAGTCGAATACCAGGGGGCAAAATGGACAAGGGCGCAGTGGAGGCTTTAAACAAGGTGGATACCAGCAAGATTATGCCGGGCGTCCGAGAGTAGGTTTTAATAAAGGTTTTTCTTTCCAAGGAGGCCAAAATCGTGGTGCTGCCGGCGTAGGACGGCCGATGACAAGCCCTATGCCACTTGAAACCAATAAACAACAAACAAATAAAAAAGCTTTTAAAGGGAAAAAGCAGACATATTCGCGTAAAGAGCAGGAAAGTGATTTTTTTGAAGAAAAGCTCTTGCAGCAAAAGAAAAAAGCAAAAGAAAAAAGTAGTGCTGTCCCTAAAAATATTGAGATCCTTGAATCTATTTCTGTTGCTGAATTAGCACGTAAGATGAATCTAAAAGCAGCGGAGCTTATTGGTAAACTGATGGGCATGGGTATGTTGGTTACTATGAACCAGTCCATTGATGCTGATACGGCTATTATTTTGGCTTCTGAATACGATTGTGAGGTAAAAATTGTTAGTTTGTACGAGGAAACACTTATCGAAACTGACAATGCCGGTGATGATGTACTGTTGGGCCGGCCTCCCGTTGTAACAGTCATGGGGCATGTTGATCATGGGAAAACCAAGACCTTAGATGCAATCCGCAGTAGTAATGTAACCGCAAGCGAGTTCGGCGGTATCACACAGCATATTGGTGCATATACCGTTGCAACAGAAAAAGGAAAAATCACGTTCCTTGATACGCCTGGGCATGAAGCGTTCACTATGATGCGTGCCCGCGGAGCAGAAATTACCGATATTGTCGTATTGGTGGTTGCCGCCGATGACGGTGTAATGCCGCAAACGATAGAGGCGCTTAATCATGCCAAAGATGCAAACGTTCCTATTATTGTCGCAATTAATAAGATAGATAAACCGGAAAGTAATCCTGATAAAATCAAAACACGGCTTGCAGAACTTGGTCTTGTACCTGAAGAATGGGGCGGTAATACTATGTATGTCCCTATTTCTGCATTGAAAAAGGTTGGTATTACCGACCTTTTGGATGCTATCTTGTTGCAAGCAGAAGTACTGGAGCTAAAAGCACATTATAACTGCCGTGCTGAAGGCAAGGTCATTGAGTCGCAGATAGATCACGGTCGTGGTATTGTTGCTACCATTATTGTGCAGCGTGGGACACTCCGGATAGGGGATCCTTATGTTGCAGGTATTTATTCTGGGCATGTGCGGGCTATTTTTAACGATAAGGGGCAAAAGATTACCGAAGCATTGCCAAGCATGCCGGTTGAGATTCTCGGTTTAGAGGGTATGCCCAACGCAGGAGATCCGTTTCAGGTCACTGAATCAGAGCGTGTTGCTCGTCAAATTTCTGCAAAAAGGCGGGAGTTAAAGCAATTTGAAGATGCTCATAATGTGAAAAAGGTTACCCTTGATAACCTCTATGAAACCATCACTGACGGTGAGGTTATGGAGCTGAAAGTCATCATTAAGGCGGATGTGCAAGGTTCTGCAGAGGCATTAAAGCAATCGCTTGAAAAACTATCTACGGCGGAGGTTCGTTTAAATGTTATTCATGCCTCTGCGGGGGCTATCAATGATTCCGATGTTATGCTCGCTGCAGCGGATTCTAATGCAATTATTATTGGCTTTAATGTGCGTCCTACACCGCAAGCAAAAATACTGGCTGAACAGGAAAAAGTAGATATTCGTAAATACAATATTATTTATAAAGCTGTTGAAGAAATAGAAATGGCGATGGAAGGTATGCTTAAACCTGATATCAAAGAAACGGTTGCCGGTATGGTTGAAGTGCGTAATGTTATTAAAATACCTAAGATTGGAAATATTGCAGGCTCTTATGTATTAGAAGGGACAGTAAAGCGTAGCAGTATTGTGCACTTAATCCGTGATGGTATTGTGGTGCATTCTGGAAAAATTGCCTCTTTACGCCGATTTAAAGATGATGTTAAAGAAGTTGCAGCTGGCTTTGAATGTGGTATTGGCCTTGAAAATTACAATGATATTCGGGTTGGGGATCAGGTTGAAATTATTGAAAGAGTAGGATTTGCTCGTAAGTTAAAAGATACGCAAAAGCAGCCTGCTGCTGACACGCAACAAGGAGAACATATTGAATGAGCGAATTTCGGTTAACTAAACTAGCAGAACAAATTCGGCAAGAAATTTCACAGCTCATTTTTTCCGGTAAGATCAAAGATCCACGCGTTTCGAATTTTCTTTCTATTAATAGGGTAGAGGTTTCGCGTGATCTTGCGTATGCAAAAATTTATGTTTCAAGTTTTATGGATAATCATAAAACTAAACAAGGGGTGCGAGGGCTTGAAAATGCCTCAGGCTTTATTCGCACCACGCTAGCAAAAAAATTACATATTCATCAATGTCCGCAGTTTACTTTTATTTATGATGAAAGTATTCAAGAGGGCTTTAATATGGTGAAGAAACTCGAAGCACTTCACATACCTTCTGAATCTGCTGAGCATGTCTAATATTCCACCAAATTTGATTATTCCTTTTGCAAAGCCTACCGGCATTACTAGTTTTACATCGCTGTGGCAAATCAAACATGCTTTGTCAACTGCAAAGCTAGGGCATACAGGTACACTCGATAGCTTTGCAGACGGCTTACTTATTGTGTTATCTGGAAAATTAACTAAACTGGCGCCCTATATCACTAATTGTCATAAAACATACCGAGTGTATTGTGTATTTGGAGAAGAAACCGATACGCTGGATCCTTTGGGTACGGTTATTGCTACTAAGCCTCTTCCTATTGCTCAAGAATTTCTGGCTATTTTAAGTCAATTTCACGGCAGAATAGAACAAACACCGCCTCTTTATTCGGCGGTTAAACAGAACGGGCAGCGCCTTTCTGATAGGGTGCGCCGCGGCGAATCAGTGCAGGTCAAGCCGCGTAGTGTGTATATTGATGCTATACAAGTTGAAAAGCTTTTATACAGCGATGAAACACATACCAGAATTGAAAGCGCCTTTTTGTCGGTTCGCTGTTCAAAAGGTACCTATATCCGCTCTCTTATACGGGATATTGCCCATGCGTGCGGATCGGTTGCATATGTACAGGCACTTCGCCGTACCGCAATAGGCCCTTTTACCTTGGGCCAAGCTATTGGGAAAGAAGCGCTCAAAGATTTTGAAGAATGTTTGGCACATCCTTGCGTAACGGATGCCGGTGATCCATCTGCCGGCTACGTATATCCTATAACCAAAGATGCTGTTATGAGTGCTGCTTTTACACTTACCCCAAAGCTCTGTCATGTATTGCGTTTCCAGAGTGTAAATATTATCGAAAGTTATTATAGCGCTTTTGTAACCGGTAAGTATATTGCGCCTACATGGTTTGAAGAAGAAGATGTGTTAGCTGATGGACAGCCTATTGCGGTGTTTTTTCAACAGGTCTGTATCGGCCTTATTGCAAAGCATGCACGATACTATTCCTATATAGCGGTGTTTGGTGAGCGCCTTTGATATGACTATTATACAGTGGGAAGATTTATGTACAGCAGAAGCGGCTTTGTTCCCTCAAGGTTCTGCGATATCGATAGGGGGGTTTGACGGGCCACATAGTGGTCATGCACTCATTTTTTCGAAGGTGCTTGCTGCGGCAGCAGGCAAACATATTCCTGCGGGGATTATTACCTTTGTACGTTCTCCCCGTGTTCAAAAAGCGGGGCAGTTTTATGCAGGGGACGTTTCAACCTTGCGGTTCCGACTTAATCAAATTGCAGGGTATGGTTTTAGTTTTGTAGTGCTCATTGACTTTTCTGAAGATTTTGCTAAAATGTCAGGGACGGTTTTCTTTGATATCTTAATGAGAACTATCTGCATAAAATATCTTGCCGTTGGCAGTGATTTTACCTGCGGATATCGCCACGATACTGGAGTAAAAGATTTAGAACGTCTTGCTTCACAGAAAGGCTTTTGTTTTGATTCCATTGAACAGCTTTGTTTGACAAAAGGTATTCGTATTAGTTCAAGTGCAATACGGAATGCAGTTGTGAACGCTGATTTTACCCTTGCAAAGGAATTTCTGGGGTATCCTTTTTCATTAGATGTGTTAGAAATACCTCGGCAGTACCATGATGGGATATTGTCTATAGAAAAATCCTCTATAAGGCAAATTCTGCCTAAAAAAGGATTATATTCAGCAATGGTATTCACTCAACAAAAACAATGTATGCCGGCACAAATACAAATAAGTGATTTTTCGCTTAATATTAGACTGCTGTATGATATAGCAGTGCAATCTCATACATTAAGCGAGGAAGGCATAGTACTAGATTCACTTGTGTTTACACAAAAGGAGTAATAATGGCACTTACCAAAGAATATATCGCTTCAGTGGTAACAAAATTCGGTACAAACGAAAAAGATACTGGTAATACGAAAGTTCAAGTCGCTTTATTGACTGATCGTATCCGTCAGCTTACTGAACACTGCAAGCAAAACAAAAAAGATAAAAGCAGCGAGCGCGGCTTATTGATTTTAGTAGGGCAACGTAGACGGCTACTGAAATACTACAAGCGTACTAATCTTGAAGGCTACAGAGCACTCATTAAAGAATTAGGCTTAAGAAAATAATAGAGAATTTAATTGATTCTTTATTATTGAAAAACATTAATAAACAATAGCATTTTATTTTCTCGTAATGACTATACAGCACTGGCTATCGTGCTGTATAGCGCTATGTAAAAATAGTGTTGTACTATAAGTGTACAGGGGCAGAAGTAGAAGGAAGGAATATGAAACAAAGAGTAACATATAAAATTGGGGACGATGAACTTATTTTAGAAACAGGCCATCTTGCAAAGCAAGCAAATGGAGCTATTTATGCACAGTACGCAGGTACTGCAATTCTTGCAACGGTATGTGCTTCATCTACCGCAGTTGAAGGCTTGGATTATGTACCGGTAACGGTTGATTACAATGAAAAATACTATGCTGCGGGGAAAATTCCCGGCGGTTTTATTAAACGAGAAGGCCGTCCAAAGGATAAAGAAATTTTGGTTTCGCGGCTTATTGATCGTCCAATGCGTCCTTTGTTTGAAAAAGCATTCGGTAGAGAGATACAGATTATTCCCACTTGTATTTCTTCTGATATGATTAATCCACCTGATATTTTTGCCGTTATTGCAAGCTCTGCTGCAGTTGTTATTTCTGATATTCCTTTTAATGGACCTGTTGCAGCAGCCCGTGTAGCGTACCTCAATAATGAATTTATTATTAATCCTACATTCAGTCAAATTGAAAAGGCTGATATGGAAATTGTGGTTGCAGGAACTGCCGAAGGCATTACCATGGTTGAAGGCGGTGCGCGGGAAGTTTCAGAAGAGATAATGCTGACTGCTCTGGAAAAAGCGCATGAATTTATCAAAGCAATATGCGCTTTGCAAATAGAACTGCGTACTATGTGTGGTAAAGAAAAATTGCCGCTCGCGTCTGTTTCTATAGAACTTTCTCATAAAGACGCTATACATGAAAAAGCATACCCACTTTTGTCCAAGGCCTTGTATACAACCGGTAAAACAGAGCGGCGGGCTGCTTGTGATGCGGTTAAAGCGGCAATTGCAGAAGAATACAAAGAGCAGCTCGCCGATGAAACACAAGCTAAACTGTTCTCAAGCTTATTTGACCAGATGGAATATAGTATTTTGCGCAATACCATTTTAGAGAAAGGTTTGCGTGTGGATGGCCGCAGCTTGGAAGATATTCGCCCTATCACCTGTGAAATAGGGGTGCTGCCGCGTCCGCATGGATCTGCAATTTTTACGCGAGGAGAAACCCAGTCTTTGGCAGTGGTTACCTTAGGTACCGTATTTGATGAGCAGGTATATGATGATATTGAAGGTGACCGACGTGAAAATTTTATTCTGCATTATAATTTCCCTCCTTTTTCGGTAGGGGAGGTCGGTAGATTAGCAACCGGTAGACGGGAAATCGGACACGGCAATCTTGCGCACCGTTCTTTAGCGGCTATGATTCCAAGCCGTGCAGTATTCCCGTATACGATGCGGGTTGTTTCAGAAATCCTTGAATCAAACGGCTCATCTTCGATGGCAACGGTATGCGGAGGCACTTTAGCGCTTTTACATGCCGGCGTCCCTATGAAAAAACCTGTTGCAGGTATTGCAATGGGATTGATAACGGACGGTCAGCGTTTCGCCGTGCTCTCTGATATTTTGGGAGAAGAAGATCACTTGGGCGATATGGATTTTAAGGTAGCAGGAACAGCTGATGGTATTACTGGCTTTCAAATGGATATTAAAATAGCGGGCGTTACGGCGGATATTATGAAAAAGGCGCTTGAACAGGCAAAACGCGGCCGGATGCATATTCTCGGTATTATGAATAAGACTATTTCAAAGCCGTCTGAACAGGTATCAAAATATGCACCGCGTATTGAAACGTTGAAAATTGCCGTTGATAAAATCGGTGCTTTGATAGGCCCTGGTGGGAAAAATATTAAAGCGATATCAGAACAATATCATGTAACTATTAATACCGAAAATGATGGTACTGTTACCATTTACGGTAAGGATTCGAAAACTACACTTGGTGCGAGATCGGCGGTTGTCGGTATTGTTGAAGATCCTGAAGTGGGACATATCTATCAAGGGATTGTGAAACGGATTATGGATTTTGGAGCCTTTATAGAAATTCTACCTGGCAAGGAAGGTCTTTGTCATATTTCTAAATTATCACGTACTCGTATTGAAAAAGTTACTGATGTACTAAAGGAAAGACAGCAGGTTCCGGTAAAACTGTTAGAAATTGATAAATTAGGTCGTTTAAATTTATCGTATATCGATGCTGTTGACGAACAAGCTAAAAATGCATGAAATCATGCATAAAGAGCTTGCTGTTTTTTCAAAAATGCAAGAAGGCGCTTTTATTCCTGAGTATCAAACAGAAGGAGCAAGTGGCGCTGATCTGCGGGCCTATCTTACCAATCCCGTAGTGCTTAAACCCATGGAGAGGAGGCTTATTCCAACGGGGCTTGCACTTGCAGTACCGGAAGGGTATGAACTGCAAGTGCGCCCGCGTTCAGGGCTTGCATTGAGGATGGGCATCACTGTTTTAAATGCGCCAGGTACTGTTGATTCAGATTATCGGGGGGAATTGCAAGTGCTCCTTGTAAATTTTGGTACAGAGCAAGTTACTATTCATCATGGTGATCGCATTGCCCAAGCGGTGGTTGCGCCTGTGGTGCGGGTGACATTTATACCGACGGATACACTGTCTGTAACAGAGCGGGGAATAAACGGATATGGTTCCACTGGCATCATATAGGTGTGTATATTGTATATGGATTATCAATGTATAACCTTTTGATACTAGTAAAAGGGTGCCTATGAGAAGTGCAGGAAAAAAAATTCTTTTCTTTTATATTGCCAAAGAAATGCTGCTTTATTTTTTCGTTTGTTTTTTGTTTTTCTTTTTCATTTTTTTTGTTAATAATATTCTTTTATTAGCGGAAGATATTTTATCTAAAAAAGCACCTTTTAAAGATGTAGCCTTGCTTATGCTTTATGCTATTCCGTCTGTTATTGCAAATGCCGCTCCTTTTGCAGCCTTAGTGGGAACGTTAATGGGTGTAGGCCGTTTTGTTAGTGATTTGGAATTTTTGTCAATGAATGCGCTCGGTATATCAATGCGGTTTATTATGATCCCTGTCTTGCTGATGGGAGTGCTTATTTCCATTGTTTCTTTTTTTGTTAATGATATTTTGTTACCAGCGAGTGCAGTAGAGTTTAGGAAAGTATACTGGGATATTGCCGCATCAACTCCTGCACTTGAGCTTGAGTCATATTCGATAAAGCGCAATCAAAATGCAGTAGTGATACCGGGTCTTATCAAGGACGGAACTATTAGCCGTCTTTTAATTATTGATAAAGCAGCTGATAAATCAATCCGGGTGCTTGGTACCGATAAAGCTTTACTAAAAAAATCAGAAGACCCTTCTATTCTTATGTCTATTGCTATGGACAATCCCCGTTTGCTTATGCTCAACTCCGAAAGTGAACAGAAATATGATACGATAAGTGGAGAAAATATTATATATAACGTGTTGATTACTCATTTGAATTCGTCTTATCTTAATACTATTGGGCCTTCTGAAATGAGTTCACTTGATTTGTATAAAGATGTTAAACAGAAACGAGCGCGTAATGAAGATAAACGCATACTTAACATTTACCAGATGGAACTAAATAAGAAATTTTCCATTCCCTTTGGTGCTTTCTTTTTTGTCCTGCTTGCTTTTGCAATTAGCAGTGCTGGAAAAGTGCATAACCAGAGCGTTGGATTTATTTTAGGATTACTGATTGCCGTTGCGTATTGGGCATTATTTATGGGTGGGCAAACTCTTTGTTTACGTTTGGATTTGGATGGTAGTGCTGCTATGTGGCTTCCGAATGCCACGCTTTTTGTGGCTGCTCTTGTATTTTTGGGGAGAAAGGCATTCAAATGAACATTCTCCAGCGCTATCTTTTTCAGCTTTTTTTTCCTGTTTTTATTGTAGCTCTTTTGTTTTTTGTGTTGCTTTTGGAATTGGGGGATCTGTTTGTAAATCTTGCGGAATACCTAGCTAAGGGCGTTAAATTTACTACTCTTTTATACATCATGTATTTGTTTTTACCCAAATGTATTTCATTCGCGATGCCGCTTTCGGTGTTATTTGCTTCATCGTATACTATGGGTAATATGTATGCCAAAAATGAACTTACATCGGTATTTGCATCGGGTATGCCGCTTCGTACTTTTGTCACGCCGCTTATTATAGGGGGATTTTTGCTTTCGATTGGTATGTTTTACTTTGAAGATGCCGTACTTATTCATTTTCAACGTAAAAAAGTACAATTAGTTGATTCTATTTTACAGCCTGAGAAAGATTTAAATAGCAACGATATTGTTATATTGTCCGATTCAGGGAATATTATTTATTTTGCTGATTATTATGATGATAAAGAAAAAGTACTGCATAACGCGCTTATTGTTTTCCGCACAGAGGCGGGAACTGTGTACCGTGTGGTAAAAAGCGCTTTTGCTCTTTGGAAAACACCGCATTGGGAGCTGCTGGATAAGCATGTGTATACTTTTAAGGATAACAATGAGGTACTATACTCTAAAGATATTGATGAAACACTGTTAACTGAACCGCCTAAAACATTTCAAAAAAATATTAGCTCAGTAGATGAAATGACTATTGCACAAGCCAAATTGTTTATTCAAAATTTAAAGAAACTTGGTATGCCATATCACGAACATTTGTCTAAGTATTACCGGCGATTTTCATTTCCCTTTACTATTTTTATCGTTCTTTTTCTTTCAGTATCGATTGGCGGTAAGTTTAAAAAAAATGTGTTATTGTTGAGTTTGCTGTTTAGTTTATCGATTGCAACGGCCTATTATGTTACTGAAATGATGACCATGCTATTTGCAAAGTGGGAATACATTTCTCCTTTAGCGGGAGCTTCATTGCCCTTTGTGATTTTTACTGTCCTAAGCGTTGTGCTACTCAATAAAGCACGAACTTAAGTTTTTTAACCACAAAACAAGCCGGCAGATAGCTGTTTAAAATTGAAAAAACATCTTTGCCGGCTTGTGTCACGATGCACTGTCGTTGTCTTTATTCTGCTGCGAATGCTTCTATCCAGAGCACAGCATCTTCAGAAAGTTCTTTACCGTTAAACTGTTTTTTGCCTCCTGCTTCCGAGGCAGCAAATCCCCAGTAACCTGGTGCTGTAGGCACAAAAGAGAAGTTACCCTGAGCATCTGCATGAATAACGGTACTCCCTTTGGTAATACGAGGGCTGCCGGTGAATTTGTTGTTATGCATATCGACATCATAATTGCAATAGACAACTTCAATTTCTGCATGTTGAACGGGCTTCCCCTTTCCATCAACAATCATGGCGCGGAAAATACCGCCTACCCATACATCATAGGGCTTTACCAGTGGTAGAATTTCAGGGTACCCTTCTGCAACACGGTCGGACCAATCAGTATCAAGCGTTCCTTTGTTGATGATAACTTTCGTGATTTGCTGAATATAGCTATCTTCTGAACCTTCGTAGTAGGGGTAGGGGACTGCAACTAACACCCAATCGCCCCCTCCGCGGAACGAAGAATCTTTATTGAGGATAAAATCGAACCCTTTAGCTGAATTTTCAAGCGAGGTAAAGGTCATCTCTTTCAGTTTTGATACTGCATCGATAGACTTTTTTTTGTGAACCACGAAAAAGTGTTCCATTCCTTTTACTTCACCGGCTTCGTTTTTACCTATGTCCATGGTAAGTCCCGCTTCAAAAGGGTGAGTGAATATCACCTTGAACGGAACTTCTTTGGTATCTCCTTCGATAATAGATGAAGGAGTATACATCATTTGAAAATGGGCAAATGCCATTTCGCTCGCAAAAAATACAAGCAAGGTAAAAGAAATCTTTTTATTCATACTATAAAACTCCTTTTCTGTATGATTAGTTTTTTTTCTTCTTTAGCGTTCGTATAATAAGGATACCAAGTGCACCTATAATGACTATAACTATTATAGCAAGTGTACCGGAGGATGCGTTTCCGCTTTTTGCTTGCTGTGGTGCAGCTTTGGAGGCGGCTTCTTGCACCGGCTTTTGTATCGGTAGAGGATCACGCGGTTGAGCTTCTATCCAAAGCACTGCCTCTTCGGAAAGCGCTTTGCCGCCGAATTGTTTGCTGCCGCCTGCTTCCAATGCAGCAAATCCCCAGTATCCTGCACGGGGAGGAATGAACTCAAAAAGTCCTTGATCGTTTGCAAGGATAACGCCAGCACCGGATTTTTTAAGTTTTGCAGAACCGGTAAATGCGTGTGTTTGCATATCAATCGCGTAGTTAAGATATACAAATTCAATTTTTGCCTTTGGAACAGGGCGTCCTTTTTCGTCAACCACGATGCCACGGAATAGGCCTCCTTCCCATACATCGTAGGGTTTAACCAGTGGCAGGATTTCAGGATAGCCTTCTGCCGCGCGTTTGGCCCAATCAGTATCAAGACCGCCTTTGTTGATCATCACTTTTGTGATCTGCTGAATGTACATATCATCCGATTTTTCATAGTACGGATGAGGAACCGCTACGAGTACCCAGTCCCCACCACCGCGGAATCCGGTGTTTTTGTCTAACACTAATGCAAAGCCCTTTCCGCTGTTTTCACTTGAGGTGAACTGGATTTCACTGAGTGTGGGAAGTAAATCCGTTTTTTTACCCTTGTGGAGGGCAAAAAATGCTTGCAAGCCTTTTATTGTGCCGCTTTCGTCTTTCCCGATATCCATTGTGAGCCCAGATTCAAACGGATGCGTAAAGGCCAGCTGAAATTCCACTGATGATTGTTCCTGCGGTATTATCGACAGGGGCGTATATATCAGTTGGAAATGGGCATACGCTGTGCTTGCTATAATCGATAAAAGAAGCACAAAAAGCTTTTTTATAGGATTCATGGTAATCTCCTTATATTTCATGTATATACTAATGATTTTTCCGTAAAATTAACACAAGCAACACGAGATTGAGACAACTTATAAATGCAATAAAAAGCGATACATAGGAAACACCGCTTGAAGGCATGACGGCAGCAGTATCTTGGGCAGTCCAATTAATCTGACCTGAAGCAGCCGATGCGGAAGCCGATTGTGCTGCAGGTGCAAGAGATCCTGATTCTGCCGGTGTGCTTTCAGGTTTTGCAGTAGGCGCTGCGCCGAAACCTCCAGGCGGCGGCGGACCGTCTTTTACTACCACATGACCAGGCCCTGCATCAAAGGTTACCGTATACGGTTCGTTGGGAATTTGAATATCTAATTCGCCAATATCAGGGAATACGCCTTCCCACAGTTTTTCACCCGTTGCGACACTCGTTAAATATACTTTCACGCCGCCTGCGGATGCACCGTTGGAAAAACCACCTTGCACAAAAATAGTGCCGTCGCCATTGTCCTCAACAGTAAGAAGCGGTGTGTGTGCAAACACTGTCATTACAAAAAAGAGCACGGCGCCGGTAGCAGCACATACTCTTTTTATACTTATCCCCATAAAAGCCTCCTATAAAATCGTGCAGCGTATGTTTACACACTACACTGAAAACGATTGAGTTAAAATCCCAATACTTTTCCTACTTGGAATACAATCGTTGCGATAATACCGCCTAAAAACACCGGATATACGATACTAAATAGTGCCCATTTCCAACTTCGTGTTTCTGTTTTTATCGCCATCATGGTTGCAATACACGGTGGAAAGAGCGCAATTAATAACACAATGACCAAACCATCAAGAGCGGTCATGCCTGTTTCATTGTTTTGAATGCGCGCTTGCAGTTCTGTGCCGTCAGCGCCGCTTCCTGCTTCCATACTGTAGATTGTGCCGAGTGTTGAAACCAATGCCTCTTTTGCAGCAAAGGCACCGAGTATTGCTACGTTAATTCGCCAATCAAAACCGGCAAACTTGGATATGGGTTCAAAAAATTTACCAGCTATGCCGAGTGCGGAATTTTCGAGCGTTTGTTTACGGTAATTACGGCCTATGGTTTTTATATCGGCGGAAAGTGCACGAAGCTGTTTGTTCACTGCTTTAGCTTCTGCGTCGATGACCGTTGTGCCTTTGATAGTAATGGAGCCGGTGCGTACCAAAGCAAAGAAGAAAGGATTGGCCCGCATCCATTTTGCATAAAAGGCAGCCTTTAGCGCTGCTTTGTCAGTGCTCTGCATATATGCTGCGCTAAAATCGGCAAAGTCTTTTTTATATGCCGCATAATAGCTTTCAAAAAGCGGCATAAGAGGACCGAGTTCGATGCTGCCCTTTAAAAGAATTTTGGTGTATTCCGGATTTTCCATGAAAAAGCGGGTAGCGATGCGGTTCTGTTCTTGTTCCCCGCCCAACCAATTGAGCATGTTTGCAATGTTATATTTTTCTTCAAACTGAAAATAATGAATGAGCTGTTTTTCTTGTCCAATAAAAGGCACATACGAATTGTGTACGGTTTGTGCAAATTGCATGATGGCATCGGCTTTTTTTGCCGCATAGCTTGCTTGAGTGGCTTTATCAAGGCTCGGAAAACTGATACCCGCCCAAATGACGACGGAAACAGCAACAACGGTGGTGGCTACTTTCTTTACAAAGCTCCACAGCCGCTCCCACGTGCGCATTGCGATACCCGATAGGGTCGGCAAATTGTAGGCTGGCAGTTCAAGCACAAACGGTTCCGCTTTGCCCGGTACAACATACAGACTGAAAAATTTTGCTATAATTAGGGCGACAATGAGCGTGAAAAACGACACGCCTCCGAGTATCAGCCATTGATTTTGCCTGAAGAAGATACCGGTGATCAGCACATAAAACGGGATTTTTGCCATACAATTAAGCAAGGGCAAAATAAGCAGGGTAACCAGTCGCGATTTATCGTCTCTAATGGTACGAGTAGACATAACACCCGGCACCACACAGCCTCCCATGATAACACCCGACAAAATCATCGGTAGTGTTGACTGCCCGTGCAAACCGAATTTCCGCAAGATCCTATCCATTATGAACGCAAGACGCGCCATGTAGCCGACGTCTTCAAGAAAAGCCACAAGTGCAAAAAGGCAGAGAAAAATGGGGACATAGTTTAAAATCATAATTGCGCCGTCAATCACTCCGCTTAAAAAGAGGCCTCGAAGTGGCCCTTCGGTGACCAATGCGGCTGGAGGAATGGCTTGAGAGACAAGCGCCCGCACGAACCTAAAAAACGGGAATACTTTGTCGGTCATCATATAGCCAAGCACCACCGTTATCCAGTAGAACACCAGGATGAGCTCAATTAAAATGAGCGGGCCGTATATTTTGTGGCACAGCACTCTGTCCACACGGTCGGCGCTGTTTATCGAAGCGGAACTGCCGCACTGATAAATGCGGATTGCGCCGCCGGTAAATGCTGCAGCGCCACACAAAGAAAGTAGTGCAGTAACGAGCGTATTGCCGAATATTGGCTGTAAAAAGCCGGTTGCTCCAAATTGAAAAACTGTTTGTAAGATGAAGTAGGTGATTATGGCGAGTACCATTGCACCGGCTGTGCCAGCAAGCATATTCTTTTTTGCAATCGTATGCTTGGTGGTTTCATCGATGGTTACTTTTGCAACACAGGCTGAAACAATAGCTTTTGCGGCTTGTGCACGGGTAATAGCGATCGCAATTTCAAAATTGTGCTTGTGTTTTTGCTGATATTCAGATTCACTACCGGTAATAAAACGCAAGATTTCATCGCTATTAGCAAAAAACTGGGGCAGCTCTTCTTTTACGGTTTCATCATGTTCGCATAATTTGATAGCTAGCCATCGCAGCGGGATATGGTATACCGTATTTTCTTTTTTCCCTTTTTGTAATAACTCGATGATGTGTGCAAGAGCGCGTTCCATATCTTCGCTGTATGTTATATGCCATCCTTTCGTTGAATGCGTATCTGATTGCGCTTGGATAAGTTCCTTCAATTGCACTGCTTGCTGTTTTTTCTTAGCACTTCCGGCAATAATGGGGATCCCGAGTTTCTCGGAAAGCGCTTGATGATTCACCACCAGCCCATTGGTTTCTGCAACGTCCAGTTTATTCATATACATGACCATAGGCCGTTCCATTTCGAGAAGCTGAAAGGTTAAATACAGCTGCCGCTCAAGGTTTGAGCCGTCGGTGATATTGACCAGTAAGTTGAGCTTTTCTTTTAAAATAAATTCACGGGAAACACGCTCTTCGGGAGAGTAAGAAGTGAGGCTATAGGTACCGGGTAGGTCGGTAATGCGAACCTCAGAGCCGTTAAAAAAATATTCACCGGTTTTCTTTTCAACGGTGATGCCCGGATAGTTGGCTACATGCTGATGCGAGCCGGTCATCAGGTTAAAGAGGGTGGATTTCCCTGAGTTGGGCTGTCCTGCAAACGCAATAGAGATTGTAGTAGTTTTCATAGTACCGCTACTTCCACCTGTGCCGCTTCTGCTTTGCGCACTGCAACCATAGAGCCGCAAATTAAAATATCAAAGGGATCTAAAAGCGGCGCCTTCCGAATAACTTCAATTTCTGCACCCGGAGTAAATCCAAGGCTAATGAGCCGCTGCAAAGTGATGCCGGAGACGGTAATATTCGTAATAACCGCTTTTTTACCCTGTTCTAATGAATCTAATGTCATAGTATGCTCCATGTGAGTATTAGGCAACAGGCATTACCATAATACGGGCTGCAAGATTATAATCAATTGCATATTTTGAACCATTGACTTGAATGAGAAGCGGCCCGCCAGCATCTGCTTGGGAAGTGATAACCGACAGTTCAGCCTGTATATCAAGCCCGAAACTGCGTACGCGGCTGAATTCAGCGCCGTCCCCTTCAAACCGAAGGACAGAGGCTTTTTCACCCGCTTGCATCATAATGAGAGGAATCATATATAACCTTACCTAATTAGGTATAGGGTTAGCAGTAATTGACTTTTTTGTCAATATACGGCTACAAATTTACACGGAAATCAATTTTTAAGTGAAGGTATCAAAAAAGAGGAAAAAGTGCTAAAG
>JBQNBR010000040.1:0-18496 GCA_052169815.1 Treponema sp. | reverse complement strand
TCGTTGCCAAGCACCGGAAGACGAACGGTTAAGTCTCCTTCGCCTTGCGCGATATCGCGGAGCACCCCAGCGGTACGGCTAATAGGATTGACGATTGAGCGCGCTACAACATAGACGATAATAATCGCTACCAGTATCATTAACGTTACAATAATGGTAACACTGGAACGTAGCGCATTAAGTGCGCTTAAAAAGTCGCTTACCGGTGCCACAGCCGTTAGTTTCCATTCGTTTATTTTTGTTGTAGCACCGCATGCAATCATTTTTGAACCGCTACTGGGGGAAGTATAATAGTCCGTAACCGTTTTTTCATTGGAACGATACAATTTATCGAGAAAGCCGAAAAGAGATGCAAGGCTTTGATTTTTTCTAAATTCTACATCCACATTAAAACCTTGTTCTACCAATGTTCTGTCACTATCAGCAATAACTACGCCCTGTTTATCAGTTATAAAACAATTTCCTGTTTTCCCAACAACAATTTCATCAGAAAAATTACAGAGTTCAAAACCATCAATAACAGCCACAAGAATATCCACCGTAGAACCGCTTTCTTCCTTAATAGGAACAGCAATAACGGTAACAAGTTCTCCCGTTTCCACACTTTTAAATGGAGCGGAAAATACACATTGCGTTCCTCTCTGCGAATCTTTAAACCACTGCGTGCCGGAAGCATCAAGAACTTGTCCGTCAGCAAGATAATATTTTCCGTTGGTATCCACAAGGGAAAGTTTGATAATACTTGCTTCCACCGCCGCAAGCTTTTTAAGAAACACTGCTTTTGCTCGATAACTAACCGTTGCATCGCATAATATAGGCTGCATAGCGATACCATCAAGCAATTTAAACCATTGCCTCATCTCACTATCAATAAGAGCTGCTGCATCACTTGTTTTATCAATCAAATGCGCTTCGACTGTTTCCATGAGTGCTTTATAAGATCGATACATTTCCAAAAAACTGAGCACTATGAGGGATGCGGCAAGCAATAAGCCGAAAATGATAACCATTCGTGTTTTAATTGAAAACCGTTTTTTCTGTGTTGGCATAAATAACTCCTTGTAATAATAGGGGGTAGCGATAACTAAGGGGTAATAACCAAGTCCTTATGCTATTCTGTAGTGAAAAGAAAACTGTGACTATACGTGCGGTCGTATACTGTTTGTAAGAGGATACAAAATATAATATATAAATTCTGAAATTTTAATGTATACCTTTTAATTATTTTCGAGATTGATATATATGTGTATAGATATAGGGGTGGGGTTGATATCGTAGCGGCTTCTTTCATTTTGTCAAGCTCCTTTTTGATAGTAAAGCAGTAGGTTGCGGAGGAATTGAAGTGTGACGAGTATTTCGTGTCTACACACTCATTCCGCCCCTTTACATTATCACACCTTACATTTCCCCACTTCCTCCGCCAAGCGGACCGTGAAATCACTTTCGCCCTGTGCAATATTTTTTAAGGCACCAACGGCTGTGTGTACTGGCTTTACCCTTACAGCTTTACTCACTGCAAGCAAGCCTTCAACGATTGATGCTATTGCAACCAAGGACCTAAAAATAAGCATAAGTTTGTAGCAAAGTGAAAAACGTTTTTTCATTGCACACCTCCTAAACAATAAATAGGTGGTAATGGATAATGTGTAATTGATAATGAAATAATTGGTGACGTGTAATGTGATAATGGATGATAGGCGCGGGTACGGGTATAACTGCATTTTTGCACTCTATAATATGTTTGAAGGTTATTAATGTCATTTGTATGGGGGGGGGGGGATTATACCGTTCTTTCTCATTTTGTCAAGCCTCTCTTGCTATGAAATGAATACTTTTTATGCACGGATTTATCATAAACATCAGCTAAAAGCCCGTATTCAGCGGTAGATCCGGTATGAAATTGATTATAGCACAGAAAGGAAAAATCTGCAAGAAAAAATACAAAACGCTCAGGGAAATCAATTTTTGAAAAATGATGCCGAAATCGAATGCTTTCTATGATGTTTTTAGAAAAAAATAGGACATTTTCTAACATTTTTCTCATATTTTTAGCTTTAAAATCTGTGAAAAGGACAAAAATTGATTTCCGTGCAAAACGCTAGCTCTCAATTACTATGTATTACCCGCATTGTACTAAAAAGCAAGCGGCTTTATGGCCGCCGCCTACATCGGCAAGCTCCGGTCTTTCGGTTTTACAGATTTCCATACACTCGGTACATCGTGTATGAAAGGGACAGCCTGTAGGAACATCGATGGGGCTCGGTATATCCGTCAGGATGGTATCTAATTTTTGGGTTCTATCAAGTCGGGGGATCGGCTCAAGTTCCGCACTGAAAAGGCCTTTGGTATACGGATGAAGCGGATTTTGATACAGTTCATCGGTATCTGCAATTTCAACAATAGAGCCTAAATACATGACCATTGTTCTATACGATATATGCCGCACCATCGATAAATTATGCGCGATAAAAAGGTAGGTAAGACCCAGCTCTTTTTGTATATCTTCCAATAAATTGACTATCTGCGCTTGTATCGATACGTCCAATGCAGAAATAGGTTCGTCGCACAATATAAATGCAGGGTTTGTTGCGATTGCCCGTGCGATGCTTATTCTTTGCCGCTGCCCTCCGCTGAATTCATAGGGCTTTTTAACGACGCTTTGTCTGCTTATACCAACCATGTCCAATACTTCAAAAACTCGCTCTTGTGTCGCTTTTTGAGAATCCGTATGGTGAGTTCTTAAAGGTTCGGCAACGATATCGAAAATAGTTAATTGAGGATTTAACGATGAATACGGGTCTTGAAAAATTGCTTGAATGTCTTTTTTGAACCAATAGAGGTCTTTCTTTTTTTGTCCCGTTATTTTTTTTCCTTTATATAAGATATCCCCATCGGTTACCGGATAGATGTTCGCAATACATTTGCCTAACGTGGATTTTCCGCTGCCGGACTCGCCGACGATGCCCAGTGTTTCCCCTTTATAAATAGCAAAGCTCACGCCATCGACCGCTTTTAAAACCGGCTTTTTGGAAAACAGCGTATTCCTTTTTATGGGAAAATATTTTTTTAATCCGTTTACTTCGATCAGTTTTTCCATTATTGAGCGCCTCGTGTCTTGCATAAATGGCATCGTACCCGGTGATTATCCGATAATTCGGTACATTCGGGGATTTTTGTTTTACATATTTCCACGCGCTCTTTGCATCTGTCATAAAAAGGACACGCACCCATACGATGCGCCGTATCGAAAGGGCTCCCCATTATCGGCGTTAAACGTCCTTTATCGTTTTTTTTAGGAAGTGACTGTAAAAGGCCTGCGGTGTAGGGATGCTTCGGATTAGCGAATAAATCCTGCACGGGCGCTTCTTCCATTATCATGCCTGAGTACATAACGATAACCCTATCGCATGTGTTTGCAACAACGCCTAAATCATGGGTGATTAACAACACGCTTCTGTTTTTATCAAGACCGATAGCATTGATAAGATTTAAAATCTGCGCTTGGATCGTTACATCGAGCGCGGTAGTCGGCTCGTCCGCTATAATCAGCTTCGGCTGTAAACACAAGGCCATTGCAATCATAACTCTTTGCCGCATACCGCCGCTCAGTTCATGCGGATAACTTTTAAGCCGTTTTTTTGCATCGGGAATTCCGACTAAGTCCAAATGTTTTAAAGAAAGCTCTTTTACTTCCGCATTCGTTATTCCTTTTTGATGCCTTTTAATCAGCCGCTTCATGTGCGTTTCTATCGTAAATAAGGGATTTAAAGACGTCATGGGATCTTGAAAAACCATCGAAAGAGCGGAACCTCTCAAGGTTTGCATGTATGCAGCATTTTTGCTCAGAAGCTCATCCCCGTTAAACATAATCGAGCCTGAAACTTCCGTGACGTTATCCAATAATCTTAAAATTGTTTTTGCAGTAACGGATTTTCCGCTTCCGGACTCTCCGACGATGCCGACCGTTTCGCCCGATTTAATATGAAACCCGATATCGTGAACGGCATATGCAGCGGGCGGCGCCGATAAAAACCTCACCCGTAAATTTTTTACTTCCAGTAACGCACTCATTTAACCGTTGTTCCTTTTATCTCTAATCGTATCCCCAATCAAATTAAATGCCAGTACGGTCAGTAAAATTAAAACGCCCGGAATAAAAGCTAAATACGGCGCTTCTCTTAAATAGGCTTGCGCATCTTTTAACATCGAACCCCACGATGAATAAGGAGGACGCACGCCCAAGCCTAAAAAGCTGAGCGTAGATTCTGTTAAAATGGCTCTTGCGACATTTATTGAAGCTGCTACTATTATCGTTTCAAGAATGTTTTTTAAAATATGTACAGCCATAATCTTCTTATCGGCAACACCTATCATCCGAGCGTAAATGACGTAGTCCCGCTCTTTAACGGACAGGGTTTCCGCCCGTATCAATCTGGCAATACCCATCCAGTTAAACAATCCGATTATCACAATAATATTTTGGATACCCGGCTTTAAATACGCGTTTAATATAAGAATTAAGAAAAATGAGGGGATGCTCATCAGTATATCAACCGTTCGCATTATTATCATATCGGTTTTACCGCCGAAATACCCGCTTATTATTCCGATTGCCGTTCCAATCGCGGTAGATAGGATGACCGATAAAAAGCCGACGCTTAATGAGGCACGCGCTCCGTGTAATGCCCGCGCAAAATAGTCCCTGCCTAAATCGTCCGTTCCGAATAGATGCTGTAAACTTGGGCTTTGCAAAATGTTTTCTATATCGGTATCTATACCGTTCTGGCTATATAATCCGGCGCACAGCGCTGCCAGTGTAAAGACCGTTAAAATGATAATTGCTATTTTAAAATCAAACGGTTTGGACAAAAATGTTTTTATGAGCCGCTTTGTACTAATCATACTACCGTACATCCTTAATTCTAGGGTCGACAATGCCGTATAATATATCGCTTATCAAATTGCCTAAAATTAAAAGCATTGAGGCAAACATGGTGGTTGCCATGATCATCGGATAATCATAGGCAAAAATCGACTTCATCCCCAGTTGTCCTAAACCCGGCCATCCGAAAATACTTTCCGTTACAAATGCGCCTGAAATCAGATTGGGTAAGCTCATACCGACAAGCGTAATAATCGGAAGCATTGTATTTTTAAGGATGCTTTTAAAAAACACTTCCGTTTTGCTTGCGCCTTGCGCTATTTCGGTAACGACATAATCTTCATGCAGCTGCTCTATCGTTCTGCTCCGGATATACCGGCTGATCACCGCGGTATCCGCTATGCTTAAAGTCAGTACCGGCATAATTAAATGCTTCAGTAAATCTGAAACGGTGTGTACGCCGATACTTCGCATTCCGACGCTTGGAAGGATATTGAGTTTAAGCGAAAAAAGGTGAAGCACTATCATTGCAAACCAAAAGCTTGGAATCGAAATGCCCATATATGATAATAGTATGAATATTTTATCGATGATGCCGCCTTTGTTCATTGCGGAAATCAGTCCGATAGCAATGCCTAAAAAAAGAGAGACTACCATGGCCGTTCCCATCAACAGTAGCGTTGCCGG
This sequence comes from Treponema sp., assembly GCA_052169815.1. Classification (GTDB taxonomy): domain Bacteria; phylum Spirochaetota; class Spirochaetia; order Treponematales; family Treponemataceae; genus Treponema. The sequence goes on along the minus strand of JBQNBR010000040.1, from coordinate 12,927 downwards.
TATCCGTTCGAGTATTTGCTCCAATACAGGGCGGTGATTAGCGAAAGAATAGCCGAAATTGCCGTTGAAGATTTCTTTGCCCCATCTGATATATTGCACGGCGTAATTATCGTTTAATCCCATATTTTCACGTATTTTTTCGATATCCTGCAACGATGATTCAGGGGTGATAAGAGCAGTTACCGGATCTCCGGGAGCAAGCCGTATGAGCACAAAGGAGACGATGGATATTACAAAAATCATAGGAATAGCTTGGAGTATTCTTTTTACTATCATGCTAAGCATATGTTTTACCTATAAAAAACGCCGCATAAAAGGAAAAAGGCGGCATCAAAGTTTAAGACGTCACCTGTTCGGTTCTAATTATTTTTCGATATTTTATTAAAATAATCAAACATGTGAATAGGAGCAGGATGCGCCGCTTCCAAATTTCCAAATTGCTTATTAACCGCAACGATCGATTTAACATAGGCTGTTGAAATTTGAACCGCATCCTTAACGAGTATTTGCTGAATGTCTTTATACATTTTTTCCCGCTTGGAATTATCCGTTTCAACTGCAGCAGCGGTAAATAATGAATTGATCTCATGATTTATATATCCGCTAAAATTTTCCGGGCTGCCGATGGTAAACAAAGCCCGATATGTATCGGGGTTATCACCCATAACATATCCGTTCAGTGCCATCTCGAAATCCTGATTGTTTACATTCAGCAATTTTTCGATAAAAGCGCCCCGTTCCAAAGGCAGCAACTCTACCGTAACACCGATTTGCTTAAGCATTTCTTGAATTAATAGCGCTTCTTTTTCTTGCGCGGCGTTCCCTGCCGTATACATAAGCCTTAAAGATAATGATGCGACGCCTGCTTCTTTTAAAAGTGCCTTTGCTTTTTCGATATTATAGGGATATTTTTCAACATCGTTTGTATAGTACTGCGTTTCTTGCGAAAACGGCGAGTGCGCTATTGCCGCATATTCGCTTCCGCCATAAGCGCCTTTTAACAGTTTTTCTTTATCGATTGCATACGATAGTGCCTGCCGTACTTTTGCATTGTTGACTTTCGGATTGCTGACACGGAAGAATATATTATTTACCATACCTTCGGAGAAAGTTACCAGCTGTAACCGTTCATTCTTTTTGTATCTTTCCACCTGAGTTGCTCTTACATAACTTGCCGTAATTTCTCCGTTTTCCAGTGCGATCCCTACTGCATTGGAATCGGGAATTACCCTGTACACTATTCCGTCAAGCAAAGCAACGTCTCCATAGTAATTATCGTTTCTTTCCACCTGATAGAGTTCACCGCTTTTTTGTTCCTTGAATTTAAAAGAGCCGTTGCCGACCGGTTTGGCATTGTTAGGGCTTTTTGCGATATCCGCCTGCCCTTCGTAAATATGTTTCGGAATAGGTTTAACATCAGCTAAGTCTTGTGTAAAAGACATATTAATTTGAGGAAGTTCGAATTCAACGGTATAATCGTCTTTCTGAGTATATTTTACCGATTTACCGGCGAAAACAAAGGTAGACCTGCCTTTGGTGTTTTGTTTTTCATCCATAATGACCGATAGCGTATACATCATATCGGCAGCGGTTAAAGGCGTACCGTCATGCCATGTAACATCTTTTCTGAACGTTAAAGTATACTTTAAAAAGTCAGGCGAATGTTCCAATCGCGCTGCAAGACCGTTATAGATAATTTCGCCGCTTTTTACCGTGTAGAGCGGATCATACAGTACATGAGCGATGGTCAAAGAGACTCGGTCATTGGCATAAAGCGGATTTACAATAGAAGGATCCGAACCTATTGCCAATACCATAAGGCCGCCTTTTGCATTTCCCTTCTGTTCGGTCTTTCCGCCGGCAAAGCATAAAAGCGGCGTTGCAAATACGCACAAAATCAATAGAGTCGCGCGTACAAATCTTTTCATAGCTTATTACTCCTTTACATATAGCGGGCATCTTGTAAAAAACGGAAGTTTTTAGAGGTGTGCCGCAGCATTTATAATGTAACTTGCTTATATATTATATATTTTTAAATGTCAAGCCACACGCTGTTTATGATTCAAGATACCAAAACATTTTATCTTTTCGGCGGCAGTATGGGGATTATTGTCAATAAACCGTATAAATACCTCTTTTGAAATTAATAAACACAAGTATTACGCATTGCGCGATGTGTCTATTCAAGGACAAATTTTGAATATGCTGAAAGATTTAAAGCACGAATATCATTTAACTTATTTATTCATCGGTCATAATTTACCGGTCATTTGCTGCAGGTAATTTCGGGAACACACATGGCAGCGTGTCATAATATATAAGGGCCGTCATTATCATTCTTACCAACCTGTGATTTTGGACAGCCCCTCATTTCAGCAGGAACCAAGTGTGTGTTCGATAAGTATTTTACTGCCAATAGCAATTAATATGATGCCACCGAATATGTCCGGTTTTACAGCAAACATACTGTTGATTCTTTTACCCAGTAAATAGCCCATAAATGAAATAGCAAAAGCAGTCGCTCCAACAATAATAGATGGGATAACAATCAATCTTTGAACCATAGCAAAGGTAAGTCCTACAGCAAGGGCATCAATACTGGTAGCAATAGCAAGCAAAAAGAGCGTATATACATTTCTACAATCCTTTGTTGAATGTGTGGGATCATCAGCGCCTGTATCATGCCGGCCAAACGGCAATGCTTCAAAAATCATTTTTCCGCCTACAAAACTGAGCAAAAGAAATGCAATCCAATGATCAATAGCAGCAATATATGATGCAAACTGTACGCCTGCGGCCCAGCCGATAATCGGCATTATACATTGAAATACACCAAAAAAAGCTGCCATCCGGAAACCGTCGATAAAAGAAAGATCTTTTGTGAGCATACTCTGAGTTATTGCGACTGTAAAGGCATCTGCCAATAAGCTAACGGCAATCCCAAAGATAAGTAAGGTATTCATACCGCTTGTACTGTACAGAAAAATGAAAGTCTGTCAACATAGTGCCCTGCCGCCAAGCGCTGCAGTACCTCAAGCGGACAACACTCAAGCAAAAGTGAATAAGAGATACCACTTTTTAGACCGTAAGGATTGATGAAAAACAGTATTTGAAATACATTATTTCCATAAAAGTAGTTACCAAAGACGGCTACGCTGCCGTCCGCTACATCAATACGCATGAGGGAAAAAATGAATACAGAACTTGACGCTATTGCATTATCGATAAGAAGCCTGTCGATTGACGCAATTGAAAAGGCAAAATCAGGCCATCCGGGGCTTCCGCTTGGCGCTGCGGAACTGGCAGCTGTTTTATATGGCAAAATACTCAAACATAATCCAAAAAATCCTCGCTGGGTAGACCGTGACCGCTTTATTTTATCTGCCGGACACGGCTCAATGCTTCTGTACGCTATCTTGCACCTGTGCGGATATGCCGTTTCGCTTGATGATATACAGTCTTTTCGGCAAGTAGGCTCCCGCTGCGCAGGTCACCCAGAATACGGCCTTACCGAAGGCGTAGAAGCGACCACCGGCCCCTTAGGGCAAGGGATTTCCACGGCAGTTGGCATGGCTATTGCCGAAGCAATGCTTGCAGCGCAGTTTAACACCGCTGACTATACGATTATCAACCACTATACCTATGCATTGGTTGGCGAAGGCTGCCTTATGGAGGGGGTATCCTCTGAAGCCTCAAGCCTTGCTGGTACGCTCGGTTTAGGAAAATTGATTGTATTTTATGATAGAAACAAGATCACCATCGATGGTTCAAGCGATATCGCCTTTACCGAAGATATCGGCAAACGCTATGAAGCATACGGCTGGCAGGTATTGCACGGTTCTATGTATGCATATGACGACATAGAACAGCTGACCGTACAAGCGCAAAAAGACCCGCGACCTTCACTCATTATTCTTGATTCCGTAATAGGCAAAGGAGCCCCTTCGGTGGAAGGCAAAGCGTCCGCCCATGGCGCTCCACTCGGCCCTGAAAAAGGAGCGGAAGCAAAACAGCATCTTGGCTTAGACCCTCACCATAATTTCTTTATTGCACCTGAAGCCTATCATTATTTTGAACGCAAGCAGCAGGAATACGCCAACCTTGAAGCACAGTGGAATGCCCACTTTGAAGCGTGGGCAAAGGCCTATCCTGAAAAACGGCGTGAATGGAATGCCTGTTTTACCGACGGTGGTATTGATACCGAAGCACTGCAACGTCTTACCATGCCAGCTTTTAAACGGGAAGCTCCTATAGCAACCCGTGCTGCATCAAATATTGCCTTAAATACATGTGCTGCAGCCTGTTCATCCATTGTAGGAGGTTCTGCCGATTTACAGGGGCCGAATGCAGTTGCCCTGCACAACACGGTGCCCTTTACGGCAAAAACACCACAAGGGCGGTATCTTCATTTTGGTATTCGAGAATTTGCCATGGCTGCGATAACAAATGGCTTACAACTGCACGGAGGATTGCGCGCATTTTGTGCAACCTTTGCCGTGTTTTCAGATTATCTTCGGCCTGCACTACGGCTTTCAGCCCTCATGCATCTGCCTGCTATTTATGTACTGACGCATGATTCCATTTTTGTCGGAGAAGATGGGCCAACCCATCAGCCGGTTGAAACGCTTGCAAGTCTAAGAGCGATCCCTAACGTACTCGTGCTTCGTCCGGCAGATGCGGAAGAAACCTTTATTGCGTGGAAAGTTGCACTGCTACAAAAGGATCGGCCAAGCTGCCTCCTGCTAAGCCGCCAAAATCTGCCGCACTTAGACAAAGCTGATGCTGACTGGCAAAACACAATACTCCGCGGCGCCTATATCGTAAAAGACTGTGCAGGCACACCTGATATAACGATAGTAGCAACAGGATCCGAAGTGAGTTTAGCATGCGAGGCTGCACAGCAGCTTTCTACAAAAAAAATACGGGTAGTATCCATGCTCTCCAAAGAACTGTTTGAAGTCCAACCAACCTCTTTCCGTGAACGTATCCTTGGAAGCGCCGCGGGGCGGATAGTGGTGGTAGAAGCAGGCGTAAAACAAGGTTGGGAAGGCTATACTCGAAGTAATGCAGATATTTTTTCAATCGATCGCTTTGGAGAATCAGGGCCTGCAAAAAAAGTTGCAGAGTACCTCGGTTTTACTGCCGAAAAACTGGTACAACGGTTGAGCGTTCAAGATAAGGAGTAAGAGGTGAATAAAAGGAGCTTGAGGATTTTAATACAGTGTGGCATCTATATCAGTTTGTTTTTCACGATAACGGCGCTTGGAGCGCAAGAACAGCAAGACGCATTAAAACTCTACCGCAACGGCCGTAGCTTAGAAACAATCGGCAGAACCGATGATGCACGAAAAGTATATATCAATGCTATTGCTATTTGCCAACGTGAACTTGAAAAAGAGCCGCATAACATTGACTCATACAGCGTGTATACCTGGTGTCTTTTTCGTCTGCACCGCTACCGTGAAACCATTGAAACATGCACTAAAGCGCTCAAAATAGCACCTGATGCCCGCATTATTGAAACCCTGGGAGAAGCATACTTTTATACCAACGACTACCATGAATCGCTGCGCCATATGGAGTGGTATATTGAAAAAGCCCCCGCTGGAGAACGGGCAAGCGTTGCCTATTTTTATATGGGTGATATTTATCGCATTACCAAACGGTATCAAAAAGCTGACATTGCGTATTCAGCAGCAGTGCATCTTGAACCGGGTAACTCTCTGTGGTGGTATCGGCTCGGCCTTACCCGCGAACAAGCAGGTCAGAAAAAGGCGGCGCTTGTTGCCTACGAAAAAGCCCTTAGTATACGAAAAGAATACAAAGAAGCCAATGAGGCCATTAAACGTTTACAGCTTTAGCGTTTATTTGCAGTGTTAGTATTGATGATAAAAGGCAAACTTAATAAGATTTCATCAATACTAACAAACAATGCACGCGGACGTATTTTATCTTTTAATTCCAAAAGACGCTTAAAAATATACAGCGATTCATTGAGCATCTTGCCGAACCTGCCGGGGAGAGAAAGGGGTGTTTGCATAGTCCAGCGCGATATATGTATCATCGATTCAAGGATAAGGACTTTTTCTAAACCATTAAGAAGAGCGCCGCTGGTAACGGAAAAACTGCCAATGGTAATCAATTCTTTACCGATAGGAAAAATCAGGTGACAAAGCATGATGCTTACTGTTGAAATGATAAACCGCACTACCTGAATCTTTTGCTTTTCAACGATACATAACAACAGCGATGCCGCAAAAATGGCCGCTTTCACCGCAAAACCAGGCACAAAAAGCAGTATTAACAATAAAAAAAGGCCTATAGCGATGCGCAAAAGGGGATACGTCCTATGCGGGGTGTCTTCTTGCGGCATTGATAGGGTGAGGGTATAATCCGCTTTGGTTACTTCAGCGTACCAGGTTAAATCAGTGATACATTTTTCACAAAAAACACCTAAAGCAACACTGCTTATAACCCCTATACACAAAAAAGGAGGCAAAATGTACCATATGCCTTCACCAAAAATAAGGTACCTACCGAGTAATAACTGAATACTATTAGAAACAAATGCACCAGCAGCGCTGATACCCACCAGCGAAATCAGCGCTTTAGGAATACGCCTGAGGCCGTACATAATAAGCGCCGCTGCGTACGTTCCCGCTGCAGAAAATAACACCACATAAGAAAACAGAGTCCCGCTTATAACGGCTTGCCCAATAATCTTTATGCTTGCCAATAATAAAAAAGCAGGAAATGAAAGCACATCAAGCGCTAACACAAGAGAAACATTCGCTAACCCAAGCCGTAAAAAGGGCAACGGCTTGGGGACAACAAATTCAATTGCTGATAGAAAAAAACAAATTGCACCAAAAATTGGTACAAGTGCATCCTGTTTTTTAAGCATAATCAATGGCAGCCTGAACATCCGCAGCAATTTGAATCTTCATCCTGCTCACCATGATTACAGCTGCCACCACACCCGCAGCCACAGCTTTCAGGTGGTTGTAATGCAGCCGCGATTTCGTCCTCAGTAGCCAGTCTTACATCTACAATTTTGATATCAAAATACAAAGTTCTTCCTGCGAGGGGGTGATTAGCATTGAGTAGTACGCCATCGTCATCAATAGCTTGAATAACAACCGGATGCTGCTGAGCTTCAAATTCCATACCTACCTGTAAATCGATATCAGTGGGAAACTGAGAGCGAGGTACTTTAAAAATAGCATCTTCAAGAATTTCCCCATATCCATCCTGAGGCGGTACGGTAAGGGAAAATGCTTCACCTTGCTCTCTGTTTGTCAATGCTTTTTCCAAACCCGGAATAAGAAAATGATAACCGTGTATGTAGTCAAGCGGACCCATTTTTTCTGATGAATCCAATACAGTCTGTGTTTCATCTTTTAAGGTATACTCAAGGGTAACCATACAATCTCTAGAAATCTTCATATCGTGGTATGATACTCATTTTTAGGTTTTCGGACAAGCCTGTAGTCCATATCAAACCCTCCGCGCAAATACCCATTTATGGTAAAAGTTTTTTCGCAATGCTGAGGCAAATACGTAAGCCACATAGAGAAGTTTCATTTGGATTATAACTCTTTTTATCACCATGGGCGGATGCAATGACCGTTCCTCCGCATGTACCACCTTGCAACGCGCGTCCTGCAGGACTTGTATGCACTTTTGGCATATAATCAAAGCACCACTCTGCAACATTCCCCGACATATCGTAGATGTTAAGCCTATTAGGCTGCAAAGAGCCTATCGCAAGGGTTGAAAATGGGCAGGGAGATACACTCAAATCATACAACGGTATATGGGCATAGTGATTAGCATCTTGCAAAATCGCTTTGGCCATACTGTGATTGGAAAGCGCGTATTGTCCACCCGAAACGGCTGCTCCTTTAGTAAAAAACCACTCCTTTTTATTTACCATACCGGTAAGCGGCTTTCCGTTTTTTCGTACCACAAACTCCTCTTTATCGGTCAGTTTAGCGGCAAGTTGCCACTCAAGGTAGGTAGGCAGCCGAAAGCCGTTTGCGGTTTCCTCTTTACCGAATTCCTTTGCAGCCAAGGCAACCGCACTATCGCAGTCTTGTTTTTCTGTCTTTGCATCCCGTAACACAAAACGGTCATAGTGCGGTATATTCTCAGGCTTTACAGCGCCCGCTCCATCCGCTATTGCTTTTTTATAATATACCGGCATGGCGCCCATCATTTCTGAATAGGCATTACACCACACAATGCAGTCGTACCAGCTCACTGCGGTAACTGGATGACCGTCGTGCGGCTTCCGTATGCCGCAATCCCACACGGCTTCTTTTTGTCTTATGGCATCAACGGCCTCAGGATCGCCTGCATAGCCTTGCTCTCCCTGACTAAAGACATATCCTTTAGCTTTCCCAGCTCCTTTAGTAGCCCAATCGTATACTTCCTTCCACAATCCATAGCTTACTTCATACCTTCCTATCGCATAGGAATAATCCAAAAAACCTTCTGTAATGACCTGTGTTCCCGTTTCATCATAAATAGCAGCATCTTGCCCTGCTTCATCTTTGCAGGTACCCTTGTCGTCCCACCCGATGGGAAAGCGTATTCCTTCTTGCGGAATATTCAACACGATTAATTCACTGTCGTTTATAGCTTGAGCCGGTGGAATAGTATCCATGCTTGCACTTTGTATTGTTTGTCGCTTTTCTTTTGTACATGAACAGCACAGCACAGCTAAAACACTCATCACCAAAATCTTGTTTCTCATACGTTCACCTTTTTTGTCCTTATTACATGCCATTCTGGACGAAAAAGCTGCCGTTTGTCAATCAACACCCTCTGCACAAGAAGCGCCTCAAGTACTAAAGCCTTCACACGAATAAATAACTTTACGATTGTACTTTTTCTATGCTATAGTGGACCATTAGAAAACACGGTACAGAACACTTTGTTCAAAGGAATAACGATGATTTCTTTAGTAGCCTTTTTAGGCAATCCCGGACAAGAATATGCGCGTACGCGGCACAATGCAGCATGGATTATAGCTGATGCGTTAAAAATATGCAGTGGCGTCTTGTGGCAACAGAAATTTCAAGGACAATACGGACGGCTTCCGGCTGCTCTAACGAACGGGAACACGGTACACACGGTTAAACCTGAAACATACATGAACTTATCAGGAAATTGCATAGGAAAAGCGGCGCAGTTTTTCAAAATTCCGCCTGAAAACATCCTCATTGTACATGATGAGCTTGAGCTGCCGCCTGCAACCGTGAGTTTGAAATGGGCAGGAGGACTTGGCGGGCACAATGGACTACGCTCCATCAAAGCAGCATTAGGAACTGCTGATTTTTGGCGGCTGCGCATTGGTATCGGGCGTCCTGATAAAAAACAGGGGCATAGTCAATCAGATGAACAGCACTCACCCGCTATTGCAGATTATGTACTCGCCCCCTTCTCTCAAGCAGAATATAACCTGCTGCGTACCGCTATTCCAACATGCGATACCCTGTGCAGCCTGCTGTGCACTGAACACAAAGATCCGCACAGCCTTCTACCGGCATGGGGCAAAATCAAACCGGAGATACATTAATTGGTAATGTGTTACTGAGTAACTAGCGGAAGCGTTTTTTTAGTTTGCGCAAGCACTGTATCAGAAAGGTATCGCCTGATAGCAGCATCCCAACCGTAACGGCAAGCCCGTACAGCGCAGCGCTGGCAATGAAAGGGACGCCTTTGGCAATAAACCGGTGGTAGTGCGCAAAAGGAGCATACAGGTAATCAGCAAAAAAATAGAGCGGCAGTGCGGCAATAAGAGAAAACACCAGCATCTTTCCTATAAAGATTAGTATATCCCGCAAAAAAAGTAGCATATCGATGTGAACAGCCCTTAAAAACCACAGAAGCAGCAGCGTATTGACCAAACTTGCAAAGCTGAGCGCAAGGGCAATGCCGCCACCTTTCATACAGGGAGCTGCAATGCTTGCCGCCAGTATATTCACTGCAAAGCTTGCAATACCGGCTACGGTAGGCGTTTTGGTATTGCTTTGCGCGTAAAAAGCGGCAGTTATAATTCTATTGAACGCAATAAAAAAAAGACCCGCACTATGCCATCTAAAGGCTTGCAAGGTCAACCGTACCGATTCATCGTCAAACCGGTTGCTTTTGTATACCAAAATAATGAGCTGTTCGCCCGAACACAGCAAGAAAACCGTTGCAGTAATGGTAATAAAGGCAATAATTTTAGCCGCTGTCGTCAGTAATGTTTGGAAAGCACTCCAGTCTTTCCGTACCGCATATGAAGCAAGATCCGGCAAAATAACGGTGCTCACTGAAACCACAAATACACCGAGTATGAGCTCTTGTAAACGGATAGAATACTGCAGGCTCGATGCAACACCAACTCCCACATACGAAGCGAGGGCTGTGGAAACCAGATCGTTAATTTGGTATGCGGCAGTGCCAATTAACGTAGGAACAAGGAGCGCGAGTATTTTCCTGGTTCCGGCATTGGTAAAAGTCCTCCGCAGTGAAACAATGGAAAACCTAAAACCCGCTTTCAGCACAAAGGGAAGCTGCATGAGCATTTGCAACACCCCGCCTGCAATAACCCCGACGGCCATAGCGTAGGCAGGATTATGCAGCGGTTTGGCCAGTAGATAGGTACCGCCTATCACTGAAAGGTTAAAAAAAACCGGCGTCATACCGGTTGGCAAAAAGATCCGCACTCCGTTCAAGATCCCTTGAAAAAACGCCGCAATAGAAATAAGCAATAAGTAGGGAAACATAAGGCGCGTTAAAAACACCGTCGCTGCATAATCCGCTATCTTGGGAAAAAAAAGAGCGATAATCAAAGCGGCGCCGAGCATACCAAGTGCCACCGCAGCGGCGGCGGTAAACGCAATCATAGTAAACGAAGCAGAAAGGAATTCCTTCATCTCGCCACGGTATGGTGCAGCGCCGCTGAGCCGGCTTGTATGTGCAGACGGGTTCTCGTCATGCGAGCACCGCTCGCAGTATTCCCGAAAGGTAGGGATAAAGGCGACGGTCATGGTGTTCTCTGCAAAAATGCGGCGCAGTAAATTGGGAATCATAAAGGCGATGGTAAACGCATCGGCAAGCGGCCCAGTACCCAAAAAAGCCGATTTGGTCGCTTCCCGCACCAAGCCCAATACCCGCGAAAGCAGGGTGAGTACGGAAAGGCCCATGCCGCTTTTTATTAAGGAAGATTTTTGTGTTTGCATGAGCAAAATACAAGAGCGTTACCGGCGCAGCCGAACGCCCTCAATATCCGTGCTGAACAACTCACGCAAGTCGCTCAAGCCAAGCGCCATGAGCGCCATACGGTCAATGCCGATGCCCCACGCAAGAACCGGAACGTCAACCCCCATCGCTTTGGTTACTTCGGGGCGGAGTATCCCCGACCCGCCCAATTCAAACCAGCCGAGTACCGGATGCTTTATGTGTACTTCGATGGACGGCTCTGTAAAGGGGAAATAGCCGCCCACGTATTTTACTTCGGTTGCGCCGGCAATTTCCACCGCAAACATCTTTAACATGCCGAGCAGCGTGCGCAAATTAACCTGTTCACCGAGCACAATACCTTCCGTTTGATAAAAGTCGGATAGATGGGTTGCATCAACTTTATCATACCGGAAACAGCGGACGATGCCGAAGTACTTACCCGGTACGTGGGCGTGTGCCAGCTGGTGGCTCGACAGCACCGTACCTTGACTTCGCAACAGTAGTTGGCGGGTAAAGGTGCGGTCAAATTGATAATGCCACCCGCGGCTACCACTATTACCGCCGTTTTCATGGATGGCAGCTACGTTTGAAAGAAACGGCTCCTCAATCATTTTCGCATGAGTAGGGTTTTTCAGATAGTACACATCGTGAATATCCCGTGCAGCATGAAATTGAGGCATGAACAAAGCATCCGAATTCCAAAAATCCGTTTCAACAAGGGGACCGTCAAATTCCTCGAACCCCAACGCCGTCAGTTTATCCTTCACGCTTTCCAAAAAGTCAACGTAAGGGTTAGTCCTGCCGGGAATAACACGGGCAGGCGGAATTTGAATGTTATAGCTGCGGAAGGAAGCAGTTTTCCATGAGCCCGTTTTTAAGCTTTCCGAGGTCAGCTGCCCCGTTTCGTCTCCCGTAATGCCGATACTTTGTAATATCGACTGTACATGCTCCACAAAGTCAGTAAAGGCGTACGTTACTTCTTCTCGCTCAATAATACGGAACGGGGCATCCGCAGCGCCACGCTTTTTGGCAATAGTGCCGATGCAGGTCTTTTCTTCATCAGAAAGCGAGCTTTCCGAAAGCTGGTGCTGTTCTGCAGCAAACGCTTTTTGCACGAGCGTGTGAACAAGCGCCAATCGGCCACTTTCAGGCTCTTTGATGAATACCGCTTTTTTATCCACGCCCATCGATACGGCGCCTTCCTTTGAAAGCTGGCCGAACGAAGAACCCACGTCTTTGTTTTCCAGATGCAGGGCTTGCGCGATGGCAGGCAAGGTTAAAGGCCCTTGCGCTTTGAGTAATGCGATAATACGCTCGCTCGGAGTACCTTCTTGGGCGTAAGCGACGCCCAGCTCCGTCAACTCATAGCTCACCGCTGTTTTTCTGCTTTGCTCGTGTATTAAATCCTTCAATTTTAACCACGAAAAAGCTTGATTGGCATGGCCTTCCTTGTAATGTAATATATCTTGCAGCTTCTTTGCATGAAGCGCTTCACCGAGTTTAAAATGCTTTAATACTCTAATTTCAAGCGGATGTAAATTTTTTATAATATCCTGTATATCCATGCTCACCTTTCCTCTTATAACAAAAGATAATACCGCATTCGAGCGGCGGCTTCAATACCCCGCCGCTTCTTACCAGGGAAATCAATTTTTGTCTAAAAGCGGTAATAAGTCGTAAGGATTCATAAGA
>JBQNBR010000039.1:0-18871 GCA_052169815.1 Treponema sp. | reverse complement strand
GGGATTCATTGATAGTAGCTGCTGCTGAGAAAGCAAAATGTGAATGTATTATTTCCGAAGATTTAAATCCGGGACAGACATATCGTGGAGTAATGGTAATAAATCCATTTAAAAAAGAGGCTTTCTAACGCCCGCTTCAACAGTATGTATAAGTATACCTAGTCGGACGTGTTATAGTACGCAAAAATAAAATAATATGAGGATATAAAATTATTATGGAAAATATCTGGATGTACTCGTTCGGAATGAGCTACTGCGGCATACAACAGCACCTACATACTTTTTAAAACTGTTCATAATGCGGAATCTTTTATAATTACGAAGAATGCTCTTGATTTTTTTAGTAAATAGATAGATAATACTTTTAGTATTTTTCAGTTAATTGAATCTGTTCTGAAACTTGCGTTTCAGAACAGATTGCCTTGAAATGCGATATTCAACATCGTGCTATCTGTGCGATGTTGAACTCGTACGCCGTGGTCGAAAACTGAGTTATCGAGCATGGCTATCTATGGTGTCAGTATGCTTCAAGATGAGAAGGAGACGATCAGAGCAATGAAAACTACGTTTTTTAAACTTACAGTTGTTGTATTATGTATTATAACGGTTAGCTTATCAAGTTGCATGACCAATCACCATACAATCGGCGATGGGCCTCAAACGGGGATCGTAATCGAAGCCCGGCAATGGTATATTCTATGGGGTTTGGTGCCGCTTGGTACTACAGATACCAAAGATATGGTAGGAAATGCCCCAAACTACGCGATTGACACGTATTATGGCGTAATCGACTACCTTATTAATTGTTTCTTAGGCCCTTTCAGCATTCAATCAAGAACAATTCAAGTCATAAAATAACTATAAGGAAGCTTGACAACAGTGGAAAATTCTATTAATGCATCTGTGTCATCTCAAAATACACATTCTCATATATCTACCAATACAAAGAAACAGCAGTCAAAACGATTTTCTATAGGGAAAAAACTACTCGTTATTTTTGGTGTTCTCATTACCGTTGCAGCTTTTATTGAAGACATGCTCGCTGTTCAAACAGCTCGTAAAGCAGTTACAGAGAAAATAGAAACTCATTTAATCGACAAAGCAGCTGATACCGCTGATATTATTGATGGACGTGTCACTGCTTTTTTTCAATTTCTTGAAGGCATCGCGCGGGCGCCAATTTTAGTGAACCCTGCGGTATCCTATCAAGAAAAAGTAACGTATTTACAAAAAGAAGCGTCTTTTAATAACAAAATAGAGCAGCTTAATTTATATGATCTTTCCGGTACTCGTACTACAAGCGATGGGAAAGTTATATCAGTATTGGACCGTGAATGGTTTCAATCTGCCATTAAAGGTAATAATTTTGTTTCAGAGCCGCTACTTTCACGGTCTTTAAATAGATTTGCCATCATAATGGCAGTTCCGGTGTATGATAGTAATCGAAAAATAGTGAGCGTATTAGACGCTGTGCTGGATGCAAAAAATCTTTCGAACGATATTAGCGATATCGTTGTGGGTAATACAGGCTACTGTTTCATTCTCGGAAAAACAGGAAATGCCATTGCACATAGAAACTTTGATTTTGTTGTTAAACAATTTAATGGCATAGAAGTCGGGAAAACTGATAAAGCATTTGAATCGGTTGCAAAACTGCATGCAACGGCCATCAATTCGCAAAAGCCTTCGGTTGTCTTTTATACCTATAAAAACATTACGAACATTGCTTCTTATGCAAAGATGAAAACCGGATGGACTATCGTTATATCTGCTCCTTCAGCTGAATTTATGGGTACGGTTGTGAGTTTACAACTGCGCATGAGAAGTATCGGCTCAATCATAGTGCTTGTTTCCTTACTTATTGTTTTTTTTGTGGCGCGCCGCATTGTTCGCCCCATTCAAACTGCTGTTGATGCCCTGCACAATATTGCTCAAGGTGAAGGCGATCTTACCGTCCGGCTGCCGCTCATCGGTAACGGTGAAGTAACTGATTTATCTGAATATTTTAACGAAACCATATCAAAAATTGGTGCGTCTATTCAGACTGTTGAGACAAATGCTCGCAATATGAATACAATCGGTACAGAGTTAGTAAGCAATATGACTGAAACGGCCAGTGCGGTACAAGAAATCAGTGCCAATATCGAGGGAGTAAAGCAGCAGACCCATACCCAGGCCTCAAGCGTAACAGAGACAGCTGCAACGGTAGAAGAAATTATCCGTACAATTCATCAATTAAATGGAAACATTGAAAATCAGGTAGAAAGTGTAGCACAATCATCTTCTGCCATTGAACAAATGGTTGCCAATATCGCTTCTATCACGCAAACACTTGGCAAAACCGATGAGGCTATTAAAACACTTGCATTGGCTACTGCTGACGGTAAAGAGACTATCATAACAGCTAATAGTATAACGCAGAAGATTGCAGAAGAATCAGGTGGCCTATTTGAAGCGTCAAGCGTTATTCAACACATCGCAAGTCAAACCAATTTATTAGCGATGAATGCTGCAATAGAAGCAGCCCATGCCGGAGAAGCGGGCAAAGGCTTTGCGGTTGTTGCTGACGAAATACGAAAATTAGCCGAAGAATCAAGCGGTCAAGGTAAGGCTATTACTGAAACGCTTAAAGTGCTAAGTGGAGAAATTGAAACCTTATCAGCGTCGTCAAAAACGGCTGGAGAAAAGTTTACCATTATTTTTAATCTCTCTGAGCAAGTAAAAGATATGAGTAATCACTTAATGGAATCGATGAGAGAACAGGAAAACGGGAGCCGTGAAGTGCTGAAGGCAATTAAAACGATTAATATGGTAACCGTTGAAGTACAGGCAGGTTCAGAAGAAATGCTCAGAGGAGGCGAGGGAGAGTCGCCGAAGAAATGCGAAAACTGGACGATCTTACCCGCCTTATTGCTGACAGTATGAATGAAATGGCTGCAGGTGCTATTCAAATCAGTAATGCCATTCAAGATGTTAATGAAATTACACAGAAGAATAAGCTCAGTATTGAGAATTTAACCAAGGAAGTGGGAAAGTTTAAACTGTAGCTTGTAGAGGGATACATGATCAAAAAGACATTACTTTTTATTTTTAATGCTCATGTCCCGTATATTCGCGATGAGCATGCCGAAAATTCTGGAGAAGAGTCGCGTTTTTTTGAATTACTTTCTTACGGATTGTTACCTTTTTTGCGTATGTGCGGTCAGCTTGAAGAGCAAGCGGTCTCTTTTAAATGCGGATTAATTATTTCTCCCATTGTTTGTGAACTACTTGCAGATACATATATGCAAAATGCCTATATAGATTATTTAGATAGACACATTGCTTTTGTGCAGCATGAATTACATCGTTTAAAAGACGATGAATATTCCTGTAAGCTCATTAGTATGTATCATACACTGTTTCAACAAGCTCGCAATGATTTTGTTGGTGTATATCAAAAGGATATTATCAAGAAAATTAATTACTTTGCGGAACAGGGTGAAATTGAACTCATTGCAACCGCAGCTACACCCTGTTTTTTCCCACTCTACCAAAGTATACCAGAAGCACTGTTCGCTCAAATTGAAACAGGGCTTGTTAGTTTTAATCAGTTTTTCTCCACTGTCCCTGTAGGTTTTTGGCTTCCTGCTATGGGATATAACGCTGGTATTGAACGTATGCTTAAAAATTATGGCATACACTATACTATTTTAGAAAGCCAAAGTTTTTTACTCGCTGATAATTGTCCATCTGCGGGGGTTTTTTTCCCTGCAACGAGCGAAAATGGGTTCACCTTTTTTGCAAAAGATACCGGTGCACACGCTGACGTCGCCCACACTGAGACAGGTATGTATCAAAAAGCGGTCTATCTTGACACTGATTGTGATATTGGATTTGATTTGGAAGCAACCTACTTAGCTCCGCTTTTTGAAGTTGCAAACGGCAGGCGTTCTACAGGATTTTGCTACCAGAATAGAGGGGCAGAGCAAGCATACGATAAACAAGCAGCATATATCACCGCAGAACAAGATGCTGCTACTTTTTTACACAATCGTTGTACAGTAATGAATAATGTGAGTGAACTGCTTAGTAGAGATTCATTATGTTCAGTATCTGTTTTTCCGTTACAATTTTTAGGTAAAACCTGGTTTGAGGGAATACACTGGCTGGAATACGTTTTTCGATCTATAGCAGCGTCAAATGATATGATATGTTTGCTTCCTTCAGAATACCTTAAAATGGTTCGCCAAGTGCAAACTATTGTTCCGTTTTATTCCTCAAGTTTACCAAGCGGTTACGCTGATGAACTCGTGAATAATACGAATGACTGGATGTTTTCGTGCATTCATAAAATGGTTGAGCGAATGATAGATCTTGCTGACCGTTTTCCTGACGATCCCGGTGTAAAGGAACGAATACTAAATATGGCCGCCCGAGAGGTGCTATTAGCGCAGTCATTGGATTGGCCGCTTTCAGTGTATACGGATATTTTTGCCGACTATGCAGCAAATCGATGCAAAGAGCATATTCAGTCTTTCACTGCTGCTTATGAAGCGCTCGGTTCAGGTGCAGTGAGTACTGAATGGCTTATCCAACGAGAGCATAAATACCCACTTTTTTCTAGTATGGATTATCGATGTTTTAAAAAAAGGACATAGATGATATCATAAATAAACTATAAGGAGATAACACAATGAAATTAGTGCTTGTACGGCATGGCGAAAGTGAATGGAATAAACTTAATCTATTTACGGGATGGACTGATGTTGATTTGTCCGAAAAAGGTATTGAAGAAGCCAAAGAAGGCGGCAAGGTACTGAAAAGTGCCGGTTTTGATTTTGACATATGTTATACCTCATATCTTAAGCGTGCTATGCATACGTTGCAGTATATTCTTGCTGAAATGGATCGGGAGTGGCTACCGGTTGTAAAAACGTGGAAGCTCAATGAAAGGCATTATGGTGGTTTGCAGGGATTGAATAAGGCTGAAACAGCAGAAAAATACGGCGAAGATCAAGTGAAAATATGGCGTAGATCTTTCGATATCGCACCGCCAATTTTGGAAGAAAACGATGAGCGCTGTCCCTATTTGCAGCAAGCGTACCGGAATATACAAAAAGATGTATTACCACGCACAGAAAGTCTTAAAGATACGATTGCACGTGTTGTTCCCTATTTTGAATCGGTGATTAAAAAAGATATGCAAGCAAATCAACGGGTATTAATCGCGGCCCATGGTAATTCTTTACGAGCGCTTATAAAATACTTTGATCATTTAAGCGATGAAGCTATTATTCAGGTGAATGTACCTACTGGTATTCCCCTTGTATATGAATTTGACGATTCGTTCAACGTGGTACACAAAGCCTACTTAGGTGATCAAGAAAAAATTAATGCTAAAATTAATGCAGTTGCTAATCAAGGCAAGGCCAAATAACAGGTAGTGCAGTAGCAAAAGCACTGATTACTTGCAAGTGTGGATTAATCAGTGCTTTTGAAGATTGACTGCGCTGCATAAATTCTGTACTATCTATAGCAATGAAAGTACTCTATTTGGGTGAAGAATCATTACGGACCCCTTCGCAACCAATTCAAATGATTGATGATTCTTTACGAAATTTAATTGCACAGATGTTTGACGTTATGAAAAAAGACGAAGGGGTAGGGCTCGCTGCCCCGCAAATTGGACAAAATATTCGCTTATTTATTGCAAAAATCGATGATGGTATAGAGCATGTTTTTATCAATCCGCATATTATTGCAACTTCTGAACAGCAATGTTCCTATGAAGAAGGCTGTTTAAGTATCCCAAAACTCTATGCTTCGGTTATCCGTCCTGAAACAGTTACCATTCAATATCAAGATATACAGGGACGACGTAAAATAATGGAAGCCGCAGGCTTACTTGCACGGGTTATCCAACATGAATACGACCATTTAGAAGGTGTTCTTTTTATTGATCACTTAACTGAACAAGAAAAAGAGGAGATTACCAATAAATTTATGCTGCAACAACAGCAAAAACAAAAACGGCAATTGAAAAAACAAAAACGGGTTAAGATTTAATGCTCAACGTTTTTTTTGCCGGTACGCCTGAATGCGCTGTTCCTGCTTTACGTGCAATTACAGAAAAACACAAGATCGTAGGTGTTCTTACTAATCCGCCCAGCGCCGTAGGTAGAGCTAAAACACTGGTGCCGTCACCGGTGGCACAAGCAGTACAAACCTTAAAACAGCAAGGAGCCCTCAGTCCCGATACGCCGATATGTACTCCTGAAAAACTGAACGAACCGTTTCGTAACGTAGTATCTACATTGCAGCCTGATATTATGGTGTGTTTTGCTTTTGGTAAAATATTTGGTCCCAAAACCTTATCCCTTTTTCCGAAAGGTGCTTGGAATATTCATCCCTCTCTATTACCGCGTTGGCGCGGGCCAAGCCCTGTTCCCGCAGCAATTGCCGCAGGAGATCCTGTAACAGGTGTAACGATTCAATATATTGCAGCCCAAATGGACTGCGGCGATATTCTACTGCAGGAACAAGTGCCCATTATGCCTGTTGATACTACTGAATCGCTGCTTGCACGCTGTGCCCAGCTGAGTGCTTCGCTTATTTTACCGGCACTTGATGCTATAGAACATAACACAGTACATTGCACTGCACAAGATGATACTGCGGCAACCTATTGTACGCTGATTCAAAAAGAAGACGGTTTGATATGTTGGGATCATGCAGCTATCGATATCGATCGGAAAATTCGTGCATATACCCCATGGCCTGGTGCATTTACTCATTGGCGCGGTACTAAACTCTTAATAAAACAAGCACATCCTTATCAAGGGCAGCAAAACGACATGCTTGATAAAGTCGGGTATGTTATCGGTATTGATGCCCATCAGGGAATTTTAATGCAAACCGGCAAAGGTATTTTAGCAGTCACTATGTTACAACGTCAAGCCAAAAAAGTGATGCACTGGAAAGATTTTTTAAATGGCGCAGCCGGTTTTATCGGTGAATTTATGGAGTAATGCTATGAGCTTAAATACACTAGCGGAAAACATACATCGCAATGGAAAAGTAATTATCATAACGAGCTTTATTATGCTCATCATTTTTATTGCTGTTTCGGTACTCATTTTTTTTGTATCGCTTAAAAGTGCTGAACAGGTAATGGTACCGCATGTTGTTGGAAAGGAACTACCGGAGGCCTTGCTTGAATTGCAAGCAAAGGAATTATATCCCCGCTTGCAGCTGCGCTACACTGATAATACAGTTAAAAAAGATGTGATACTCGAACAGTCCCCTGCAGCGGGTGCTATCGTCAAAGGTGGGAAACGGATAGAGCTGGTGATAAGTCAAAGTACGACTATGGACATGGTACCCAACTACATCGGGGAAAATATTATTGATGTAGAAGAGCGGATACAAGAACTGAGCGATAAACACCCTGCTATTCAAATACATACCCCGCATATTTTTCAACCAAGCGAGAAACCGGTTGGCACTATTCTAGAACAGGAGCCTCCCGCTGGAATGCCTATTACAAAAAATACAGTGTTCACTTTTGTTGTTAGTAAAGGCAACGAACAAGAAACGGTAAAGATACCGGATTTGCGTAATGCTTCTTTACCTACATTATACGACATCATGCAAAAAACAGCCCTCACGTTTGTTTTTATTGATTCAGACACTGAAGCAGCCAATTCAGTCCATACGGTTGTGGTAAAGGAGCAGGGAAGGGCGCCGGAAGAAGAAGTTCCGCTCTTTTCTACTATAAAAGTAGCACTTGTCATACCAAAACATGAATATCATGGATCGGTATGCGGTATTTTGAACACCACATTACCTGAGTTTCCCTATCCACTTACTGTTTCTCTGAATTCATTTGATCAAAATGGCGAAAAAAAACAGCTTGTTACGTTTCAGCATCAAGGGGGCCATTGCTCTATTCCTTACTGTATTCCAAATGGCACCACTCTTTCCGTGGAAGCGCTTAACAAAGAAATGTATACCATGACCGCCGGCTCATAGAAAATAGCATGATTTTCATGCCAAAATAATCCCTGTGATTCATAGAACTATTGTAAGTGTTTATTCGTGCGGAGGGTTTAATACCCCGCAGATTAATAAGCGATACACTATGTTGTCACAGGAGCGATCATGACCATTATGAGTTTTGCCTCTTTTGGATATGAAGGGGAGATCATTAAAGTTGAGGCCGATTTAAGGCGTGGCCTTCCGCTTATCGATATCGTTGGTTTACCTGGTTCTGCAGTAAAAGAAGCGCGAGAACGTATGCGTGCAGCTATTAATAATGCGCAGCTCACGTTTCCTCAAGAGCGGATACTGATTAATTTAAGCCCCGCCGATCAGAAGAAAGAAGGAAGTGGCTTTGATTTACCGATTACGCTTGCTGTGCTGCAAGCTGGCAGCACGGTTGATACACCAGTGATGGTTATTGGGGAACTTGAATTATCAGGCCGTGTTCGTCCGGTACATGGCGTTTTAGGGGCAATACTGTCAGGAGTAGCCGCAGGCATTTCTTTTTTTATTGTACCGAAAGAAAATGAGGCGGAAGCGTGCATCCAAGCAGGGGTACACGTTTATGGTGTAGAAACCTTACAGCAGGCAGTTGAGTGTTTAGCCAAGCTGCAGCACGTTCCGCCAGTGCCGCAGGTACACGATGCAAAAGCTACTGTAAAGACAGCATTGCATACGGCATGTACGTGGTCAAAAGAAACAGACACTGACAAAGCGGTCAACACTGGTATGGGTGGTTTTTTTGAAGATGTGCAAGGCCAAAAAATGCTCGTACGTGCTTTGCATATCGCGGCTGCAGGTGGTCATAGTGTGCTCGCCTATGGTCCGCCAGGGTGTGGCAAAACGCTTTCTATGCAGCGGTTTGCGAGCCTTCTACCGGATATGGATGTAAAGACTGCAGAAGAAGTGACCCGTATTTACAGTATTGCAGGCTTATTACGTTCAGGAACAGGCCATGCCGTTTTGATTAAACGCCCGCCTTTTAGAATGCCACATCCCAATGCAAGTTTGGAAGGTATGATCGGCGGTGCTGGTAAATGTTTACCGGGAGAAATATCCCTTGCCCATGGCGGTGTCCTTTTTTTAGACGAAGCCGTACAGTTTAAAACTACTGTATTACAAACACTGCGCGCGCCGATGGAAACAGGCACTGTAACCTTAAGTAGGGCAGGGCGTTCAAGTACGTTTCCTGCGCGGTTTCAATTGCTGATGGCGCTCAATTCATGCCCATGCGGAAACTTAGGGGCGGATACTAAGATTTGTACCTGTATGCCGGCATTAATCGAAACCTACTGGAAAAAACTTACTGCACCGCTGATTGACCGAATCGATTTACGTATTCCGGTTTTTCCCCCGCATTCACAGAGCCTTTTAAGCAAATCAGATCATAACACCGAACAGATGAGGAATATGATTGCAAAAGCAGACCGAATGCAAAAGCAACGGTATTATGAATATCAAAAAAAATGTACAAATGCGTCAACGGGTAGTTTATATAAAAATACGCATCTTCTTCCTGAATTAGTTTCCTCTGTTTGTAGATTAACGCAAGATGCGGAACACATATTTACCAAAACAGCTGCAAAAAAAGGGCTTTCTGGAAGAGGCAGCCACGCTATACTGAAAATCGCTCGTACTATCGCGGACCTTGATCAAGAAGATATTATTGCCAAGTGTCACATTGAAGAAGCGATTAGTATGCGTGCATGGAGTTCATTTTTACCTGATTTTTTACATTAACGGGAACCTCTAAAAACTCAAGCCTATCGGCTTGTTCTGTAAGGAAATAATTATCATATTCGCTAACGCGGATTGCGAAACAGTTTTTAGAGCTGCCCAAAAGATAAACTGATGAAAAGGGCACCCTTTCCATCAGTGTCAATAGCTAGTCCTAACTATGTGACGAAGGGCTTCAGGATACACAGGGAATATCTATTAGTATACGTGAAAGCTCAGGATTTTTTTCAAGGTCTTTTTTAAGACCGGCCGCTCTCGCTTTGTTTACATAGCTTGGAGATTGGAATGAATAGGTAAAATTGGTATGTACATCGTAGGTTCCTTGTAACAGGGCATACGCATCTTCAGTCATAACCAGCTCTTCATCAGTAGGGATAACCAATATTTTTACCGGTGAATCATCCGTACTGATACAACTTTCCGCATTACGGGTACGGGCAAGGGCATTTTTCTTTGGATCAATTTTTATACCAAGGTGAGCGAGTCCTTCGCACACAGCGAGCCGTACATCAAAGCCGAATTCCCCAACGCCTGCAGTAAAGACAATCGCATCAGGCTGCTGGCCAAGTGCAGCAATGTAAGCGCCAAAATATTTTTGGAGACGATATACTTCCATATCAAAAGCAAGTTTTGCTTTTGCATCTCCTTCCTCCATAGCTTTGCTGACATCACGGCGATCAACGTATTGACCGGTGACACCGAGTAAGCCTGATTTCTTATTCAGCGCGGTATCCATTTCAGCTGCGCTCATGCCAGTTTTACGCATAATGTAGAAGGGCAGAGCAGGATCGCAATCACCTGACCGAGTTCCCATAACAAGGCCTTCCAATGGCGTTAAGCCCATAGAGGTATCAAAACATTTTCCTTCTTTTACACAGCACATGGACGCCCCATTACCGATATGGGCAATCACAATATTAGTTTGTTCCGGCTGTTTCCCAAGAAGCACCGAAGCGCGCTTTGCAGTATACAAAAAACTCGTCCCGTGAAAACCATATCGCCGTGCTGAATATTTTTCGTACCATTCGCGAGGCACTGCATACATGAAACTTGTTTCAGGCATGGTTTGATGCCATGCGGTATCCATAATCGCACAGTGCGGAACATTGGGCAATACTTTTTGAGCTGCTTCTATACCCAGAATATTTGCAGGATTATGCAAGGGGCCTAAATCCTCTACATCGTGGAAGGTTTGTAATACTTGCGGCGTTACAATAACTGACTTTGTAAATTTATCACCGCCGTGTACAAACCGATGGCCGACTACTTTAATAACGCTCATATCGGTAATAACCCCTACTGAAGGATCGGTTAATGTTTTAATAATGAGTGAAATAGCTTCTGTATGGGTGGGACAAGGGCTCTTTAAAACATACTTATCCTTTCCCGGCACTTCATGAGTGATGCCACTACCTTCTAGGGTAACGCGTTCAACAACACCTGCGGCAAGGACGTTCTTATTATCCCAGTCGTATACTTGATATTTTGCAGATGAACTTCCGCAATTTAAGGTTAAAATAATCATACTGCACTCCTTTTATAGCTGCAAATACTTCTAAATTATTTATTGTATACCATTTTACTGTGCATACTTTTGTTAGTATATGCAGGAACAGAAAAGGTGTAAAGAGGCTCTGTGGATTTGAGGTATGAATATTCTTTACTATAGTTATTATTAACTATCTATAATGTATGTTCTGTCTACTAAAATATATGAAACTGAAAATCTATTGAAGTGTCGGGGTATTAAACGCTCCGCACGAATCGATAGTAAACTTCTTATGTAAAACCTCTGTTGTTTTTAGTATCTTTTATGCTATAGTTAGTACATGAGTAATGAAAACAATACCCTATATCTTCTTGATTCCTATGGATTAATATACCGATCCTATTTTGCTTTTATAAATCATCCACTTACCAATCAGGCCGGAGAAAATATCTCTGCAATTTACGGTTTTTTTAATAGCTTATACACCATTTTGCATACGTATCAACCTGAGTTCTTTGTTGCAGCCTTTGATTCTCGTACCCCAACCTTTCGCCATAAATTATATAGCGATTATAAAGCAACCCGTGAAAAAACACCTGAGGACTTACATACACAGATTCCTCACATTGAGGCCATATTACAATCGCTTGGTATTTCGTGTGTACATGCAGAGGGATTTGAAGCTGACGATATTATTGCAAGCCTGGTGAAAAAAGCGACACAAGAAAAAAGAGCGTGTGTGATTATTTCAAATGATAAAGACCTCATGCAGCTGGTAAGCGCTACGGTTACGATGCTTCGTCCTGATAAACAAGAATCATGGAAACCATGCGGGATTGAAGAAGTACAAGCACAGTGGAATGTCCCACCTGAACAAATGCTTGATTTGCTTTCTCTTATCGGCGATTCATCGGATAACATACCTGGTGTGAAAGGTATTGGACCTAAAACTGCGGTAAAATTACTTCAACAATATCATACCCTTGATTCACTGTACGAACACCTCGATTCTATAACCGGTGCCACGCAAAAAAAACTTGCAGCTGGTCAGGATTCTGCCTATTTTTCAAAAAAATTAATTACGCTTGCAGATACTGTACCCTTGAATGCCACTATAAACGAATATCGGTGTGCTCCACTCCATTATGCAGAAGCAGCGCAGCTTTTCTCCCACTATGAGCTACCGCGATTAGCTCATCTCTATGAAGGTCAAGCTCCTCACGACTATCGTCTTGATGCCACCATACCACACGTTACTGCGGTACAAAAATTACCCGCTCACCCTACCCTATCAGTGAGTGCTGAGCCTCATGCCTACACAAAAAACAGCGGCGATTATACAACGCTCACCGATCCTGCTGCATTGAAGTGCATCATCGATTCTGCAATAGATCAAGGTTTTGTCGCATTTGACTGTGAAACAACCGGCTTAAATCCATTTACTTCAAGTTTGGTTGGTTTTTCACTTAGTTTACAGCCAGGTTCTGGGGTATACATCCCGCTTAAAGCACCGCTTCCCGAGTTAGGCGAACCAGATAATGCTATTATGGACAACTTAGAAGCACGGCAAGCGCTAAAACGTTTATGGGAAAAAAAGAATCTAACAATTATCATGCATAATGGAAAATTCGACTACCAAGTTTTAAAAGCCTCAGGAATCATTACAACCGTGCACGGTATACTGTTTGACACTATGATCGCAGCGTGGCTCCTTGAGCCCGATAGACTTTCATTTGGGCTGGATCATTTAGCAGAAGCACTGTTGGGCTTAAAAACACTGACCTACTATGAAGTGGTACCGAAAGGTTTCTGTTTTGCTGACGTTCCGCTTGAGCTTGCGACGAACTACGCAGCTGAAGATGCTGACATAACCTTACAATTATATCATAAATTTTACCCATTGTTACAAGCAACTCCTCTACATACGCTTTTTGAACAGCTTGAGATGCCACTCCTTCCTTTGCTTGCAGAAATGGAAGAAACAGGCATTCTTTTAAAGAAAGAGAAACTGGATTTATTTTCTCAGGAATTGTCAGAATCGTTAAAAAATCAAAAGGAAGCTATCTTTTCATTGGTTGGACACCAGTTTAACATTGCGTCCCCTAAGCAATTACAAGAAGTTCTTTTTATAGAACGTAAACTTCCAACAGGGAAAAGGAATAAAACAGGATACTCAACCGATATTTCAGTATTAGAAGAGCTTGCGGCACTGGATGAACTACCGCAAAAAATTTTGGATTACCGGTTGTTTGCAAAATTAAAGTCTGCATATGCGGATGCGCTTCCGCTCCTTGCGGATTCAAAAGGGAGAATTCATACGAGCTTTATTCAAACGGGAACTGCGACGGGAAGACTTTCCAGTCGTGATCCTAATTTGCAGAACATCCCTATTCGAGGAGAAGAAGGCCGAAAGATCCGAAACGCTTTTTATGCCAGTGAACAGTGCACACTTATTTCAGCGGATTATGCCCAGATAGAGCTCGTTATCCTTGCCCATCTTTCACAAGATGCTAATTTAATCCGTGCTTTCCAACAAGGCATTGACGTACATGCGGCGACCGCTGCGCTTATTTTCGACGTTCCCATCGAAATGGTACAGGCAGACATGCGCCGCATCGCAAAAGTCATTAATTTTGGTATTATATACGGTATGAGTGCTTTTCGCTTAGCAAATCAGCTGCGAATATCCCGTACCAATGCAAGTGAGTTTATTAAGCGGTATTTTGCAACCTATTCCGGTGTGCACTCCTTTATGGAAAGGTTAAAACAGACAGCTAGTGAAAAAGGCTATGTTGAAACCTTAATGGGCAGGCGGCGTAACATTGCTGATCTTACGAGTAGTAACAAAAAACAACGTGCTGCAGCAGAACGGGTCGCTATTAATACTCCTATTCAAGGTTCAGCAGCTGATATTGTTAAACTTGCTATGCTCAATGTAGATCGTATGCTCAAAAAAGCAAAGTATGCAACACGTATCCTATTACAGGTACATGATGAACTTATCCTTGAAGCCCCTTACCATGAAGTAGAAGCGGTTAAGATTCTTCTTAAAAAGGAAATGGAATCAGTTATGTCTCTTTCAGTTCCACTCCGCGTAACTATTGAATTAGGCGAATGTTGGGGAAATTTCCATTGAGGTACACCAGCAATCGCTAGGCGTATACGCAGAACGCTCTATGTTCGTTATTTATGCAATTTTTGCTTTGCTCGCTCATAATCGATTTTTGCTAGTTTATAGTATTCCGGCGGTAAATAAATATTGGAATTCTCTTCATATTGATGGATAATGTTCTCTAACAAGGCATATGCTTGCTGCCATTCATATTGTTTTATATGTAGATGGGCAATTTCATATTCTGCCACCACACATACTGCTGGCTGTTCAGCAAACCGATTCAGCGTAATACGATAGTACGCATGTGCACTCTGATAATCGTTGCTATCAATCGCTTCTTGAGCTTTTTGTATGATATCGGCAGGTGTCGCATCAGCCGGTACATCTTGGTCTTTGGGGACTGATGTACAAGAAAAAACCGCTACACTTACTGCAAAGCCTAAAAGATACACATATTTTTTATGCAGTTTCATAAAAAAAAACCTCCATTTTTTATGTATGACTATATAGTAGATCTGGTGCGGAAACTGAAGTTTCCGCACCAGGTCTAATATTCAGTGAGTATGGTGATCTCAACACGCCGGTTTTTGGCCTTATTTTCACTCGTGTTACTTGGTACGAGAGGTCGCGTGGCACCATAGCCTGCTGTTGTCATACGACTAGGAGCAATGCCACGTTTGCTTAATTCTTCTGCAATTTTTTGTGCTCGCTGCAGGGATAAAAGCTGTTCAGCTTCCGGCCTATTGAGGTCTGCTGTATGCCCTTCAATAAGGAAGTGAGCCTTAGGCCCTACTTTTTTCAAGGCTGCAGCAATAACATCCAAGCTATTTTTCTCATTTGGGACAATTTCCGGAGAATCCGCTATAAAACGTACATCGTACATAGTTAGCGTAATAACATTGTTGGGGGCTTTTACTACCACCGTATCGGGTAATTCTTGTAAAATCAGCTTGGTTATATCGTGATAAGCAAAATAAAAATTTTCATCAGGTAGCGGAAACGCCGGAGAAACTTGTAGGGTGTCTTTATCACATACAATGACAATTTTACCTTCTTTAAGCAATTCCAAGTTTTCTTGTTTTACGAGAATTTTTGCAGCATCAGCATTGCTAATAATAGGATCGGTTTTATGATCGCCAAAAACACCCCGTGCAATAATACGTAAAGGCTCCGTACCAATTCTATCCCGATACATTGTTTCGTCAAGTGTACTCGTGTATAATACGATGCTTTGTTTTCGGGCAGTATCCGGCTGTACAATATTTTTTTCGTAGATGAGATTCATATTCTGATCCCATATTTTGGGAAATAAACAGGGCTGTAGTTTTTCTGAAGTGTACTCTCCGTGTATGGGTAATTGGCCTCGTGCGTCAATTAAAATCCCAGTATATTTTTTCGTTGCGGTTCCCAATGGGAATAACGAAGGGGTATATGGTGCATTGTGTTTTATAAAAAGATTTGCAATTTGCTGAAAAGGCGTCTGATGATACACAATAACTTTATCTAACGTTGATGAAAGCACCGGTACGGTACTGGTAGCTTGATTGATGATCGCATTAATATCCGATAGTGCAATTTTTTCTTCGGCAAGGTAGTTCCCCAGTTGATGTGAAGAATCAACAAGTATTGAAAGATACATGTTCTTGAGTAATGATGAGCGGTTTTGTTCAATCAAACGCAGCGCTGCATTTCGATCGGTAGGTAAATGCAGCCCGCTTTTATGGATATCAAGCACTATCTTTGAATCAACATACTGAGTCTCCCAATTTTGGATTGTTTCCGATCTCATAGAAGAAGGAGTACCGTATAGCAGCAGAGAAATACATGAGAAAAAACAAATAATGCATATTCTATTATTCATATGTAAAGACCTTTATAACCTGTATAAACTTAAAGTAGTAATAAGATTACTCAATCTGAAAGCCACTCCACTAAAAAAAGCCAATACTATCAGCTTTTAGAATTTTTCTTTACTATCGTATTTTACTGGTATCGGTACTTTTAGGCTATAACCTAACTTGAGAATACTATTTATTGTCAAATTATTTTTTTCAGCGAGTACTTCTACCGGTACTGCATATTTTAAAGCCAACGCCCAGAGGGTATCACCAGCTGCAATAGTATGACGGCCGTTAAAATCTTCAGGATAGTGTAACCGCTTTCCTTTATACGATTCCACTGATTTTAATGCAGGGATAATAATTGTTTTGCCTATTTGCAGCAATGTAGCTTTTAAGCCTTTATTATACTGTAGAATGGTTGCAATACTTACGCCATAATGTTTGGAAAGCGCCCCTAAGGTATCCCCCGATTTTATGCGGTAACGGTAATACTTTAACAATAATTTATCAGCGTCATGTAACACTGTTTGAGCCGCTTGTTCATATTGCACGGGGACTCTCAAAGGATAGTTTACATGAGGCGGCGTAATAGCATAATGAAGGGAGGGATTGAGTTTTTTTATTAATTCAGGTTCAAGATCAATTTCTTTTGCAAATACACCGAGATCTACTGCTTGTTTCACCGTAATAGTTACCGTCGAAGCATACTCATCAGGATCTCCCCAATCAATATTAAATTCTTCACTGCGTGATAAGATTTCTGCGATGGCTAAAAATTTCGGCACGTAATACACAGTCTCAGCTTTTAGATATCCTTTATCAGATAGATACCAATAATCAGCCTTTCCTGCCCGTTTAATCGCAGTATGTATTGCACCAACTCCACAATTATACGCAGCAAGCGCCAAAGGCCAATCATTGAATTGGGCATAGTTCCATTTTAATTTTTTCACAGCAGCTACACTCGCCTTCCAAGGATCATACCGCTCATCCATCCAATCATTAATATGAATATCGTATCCTGATACGCTATTTTTCATAAACTGCCATATTCCTGCAGCTCCTGCTTTTGAGTGGGCCTTTTCAAAAAAACCAGATTCAATAACCGGTAAGAAAAAGAGCTCCTTAGGCATATGCTCAGCTTCCAATAATTTAATAATAAACTTTCGATAGGGCGTCGAACGCTGCATGATTTTCGACAAATAATTACGGCCGTCTTCCGTAAGATACTGCTTACGGAATCGAGTGATAAGGTGATGATCAGAAAAAATCAAGGTGTTTTTGAGCAAGGTACTACGCTGTAAGTCATCTAGTAGTGTGCTATCGATCGTATCGCTTTCATTATTGAGCCATCCCGTTGTCACATTCGCCCATAATGCAAGATAAGGAGCGCATCCTAAACAGAGGATAACGAAATAATGACGCACCGCACTAGGTATATAACGTCTTTTGTGCATTTAAATTTTCTCTCCATAAAATACGCCAGCCCACTCCCATCGTCCGTGAATAGAAGGATCCGCAGGAAAATTAATTTTTTTAAAGTACAAGTACCACGTACGGATATACTGTTGCCACCCTGATGTTCTCAAATAAGCCTCGTACGGCGTTGAAGACGGATCGAGCGTCGGAGCTATATTGATAGCGCCGCTATGCATAAAGTTATATATGTTAAATTCACTTTGATCATGAATATCAGACAAATCCTGTTTCCATGAGGTAGCAAAAAAATTCACAGTCGAGCGGCAACGCTCAAGGGTATCGTAATCGTGGTTTCTAATTGCATTGGTTACTATTTTTATCAGCTCATCCAATGTATTAAAGGTGCGGTTTTTCGATGCTGCACTGTAGTCGACAATCTTACGTGCATGTCCATAACTGTCAGGAATCCCCGGAATAATAACATCAAAACGGTGTAATTGTAAAAACTGAATATACGTTTGAATAGCAGATCGCCACTCTCCTTGTTTTTCATACGCCTGAGCGAGTTTAAAGTAGGTGTACGCAGGATCAATAGATTCATAAAAATCGGTTAAAAGCCTTGAATAATATACAATATGCTTTTTAGGGGTATCAACAATATCTATTAAATTCTTTAAACAGAGTAAATGGATAGATTTATCTTGCACAATCATATCAGCATAGTTTTGAAGAATATATTCAAAATAATAGGCAGCAAGTTCATGCTCATGTATTGAACGGTACACTGATGCAAGTCGTAATAAAAAGTACGCATTATAGGGATTATTTGGTTGTAAATCGACAACGTATTGTAAAAAAACCGTGAGCGTTTTCAATTTATGTTCCGCTTGCAAATGAGATGCAATTTTGTCAACCAGTGCAAACCGTATTGGTGTATCCTGCTCTGTTAAAAAGAGCTGTAGTAATTTTTTTTGTTCGTCTTGGTGTTTTTCTAAATCAATGTATACATACGAAAGCGGCACTTCTTTCGCGCACGCACTTAAAAACAATAGCATACTGAGTGGAAAAATTATCATACCTTTTTTAAAATATATCACAACGGGTAAGTATAGCGTTATTTGGTTAGATTATCAACTCCTGCTTTGTATAAACCAGGGAAATGTGGAACTGCATAAAATCATGCCCAAGCATTCGCTTAGGGCTTTCATCCAAATAGGTACTATCTACCTCGAATTTTTTCAAATGCAC
>JBQNBR010000038.1:0-18896 GCA_052169815.1 Treponema sp. | reverse complement strand
CCGTACAGAGGAAAGAAAGCCTCTTGCTTGGAATACAACAAGGAATACAACAAGGAATACAACAAGGTAGAACCGAAGGAATACGGCACACAGCATTGGCTCTGAAGCGTATGGGACTAGCGGTTACGCAAATTGCCCAAGCAACCGGCCTAAGTGTTGTGGAAATAGAAATGTTATAGCTTGCACTTGATTTACTCTATACGCTTAAGGGGCGTTTCAAAAGCTTTTACCTATTTTCAGTACGCTTCCTTTGGAGAAAGGCAAGCGGCGCATTGTGATCCGCTGCGGCAGCGAAGAGGCATATACTTGAGTTTACGTTGGAATAGCACTGAAAGGCTAGCTGGCAGCGTTAGCCGTCAGCTAGACAGGAGGGTATTTACTTTATTAAGATAAACTCCACTCGGCGGTTTTTCCACCAGTTTGCCCTATCCGAAAACGCAGCAACAGGGCGCTTGCTTCCTAAGCCAATCGGTGTAAGCCTACTTTGTGCAACACCTTTAGCAATTAATAATTTACATACTAAATCTGCTCGTGCAGAAGAAAGCGGCAGTAATGTTTCTTGTTCCTCCTTTTCAGTACCAGTAACAGCATTTGCATGCCCTTCAACTTGAATAGCATATTCAGGGAACTTATTTAAAATTTCCGCAATACGGCTAATAATCCACATGTTTTTATCAATAACAGCAGTATCAAGATCTTCAAAATCAGCGTAATTTTTTCTGAAAATAATTGATGGAACTGCTATCTTAAGCTGCTGCCCATCCCGTACAAGAAGCACATCAATCGGTATTGTTCCGTTTACAACAGAAGTCATTCCCAATTCGTTAGTAACAGTAAAAGTATAGTTATAGTCAGTAGCTGATTGCACATTCTCGCCTTCCAATGATCTTCCATCCCAAACGAGCTCTTCAGTTATTTTATCTTTACCACTTGCACTCCAGAACAGTTTATTCCCGTTTTGTTCAGGTTCGTGAATTTCCAGTTTCCACTCTTTCAATTTCGTATCCGACAGTGCCGAAAGGTTAATACGCAGCTCGTCTTCATTACCATCATTATCGGGACTAAAATACTGCGGCACTATTTTTACTGATAATTCAGGTGCCATAACGGAAGAAGTGAAAGGTGCAGTAACCGCAGTAACCGTATCTCCTTTTGTGTACTCCAATACGAGTTTTGCAACAAAGCTACCTGCCGCTACGCCCCCTTGCTCTGTTGAGCCATCCCACTGAATAGTAGGCATAAGCGCACCGTTTTTTTCATCCGACCATGTTTTTACCGGCGATGCATCGACAGCATTCGCAGGAACAATCTCCAGCTTCCACGAAGCTAAATCTTCTTTTTTATTTGTATAAATATGTATCGTTTGGGTATTTTTTGTTCCGTTACTATTGGGTGAAAATGCCGGTAATGCTGTCGTAACATAGGCTTTTGCCTTACGCGAATCAATGGTAATCGGCGAAGTCTTTTGCACAACGCTATTTCCTGCTTCATCCTGCGCGGTAACTTCGTAGTAATAGGTACCGTCTGCTACACGATTACCGATACTATCAGTGCCATCCCACACAAAATCCTTTACATTCCCTTCCCAGCTCATCGATTGGAGTTCCTTGCCGTCAGCGCTCCGTATGGAGCCCTTCCAAACTTTTTCCTTTGAAGACTGTTGGCTAATAGGCATACTTGAGCGGGCAGCCTGCTCATCGCTTGAAAAGGCAGTATACGAGCTACTGAGGTCGATGGTAGGAGCCACCGTATCTATCGTAATTGCAGGAATAAGCGACTGTTTTACCTGCCCGTCTTTCAGCATCAGTTCCATGCGCGCCGAATACACACCGTCAGGACACTGCACCGTGCGGCCTTCTTTTTCGGTAGTACCATCCCAACTGATTGAAGCCGGCGGCACTCCATTTTTTTGTATGGTTTTTACAACCGTCCCCGCTGAATCGGTAATCGTCAAGCGGTATGAATCGACATCGGCCGCTGCGTTTATAGCCGGTGTAAACGTAATAGAGTCTTGTATGCGATCCCCATTCGGTGAAAAAGCCAACACATTTGCCGACAATACGATACCGGCATTGGCAGTAGTAACTTCCACTGGTTGCGGTTCTGTTTTTGTAGTATTTCCGGCAGAGTCTATACCGGTCAGCTGATACACATACTTACCATCAGGGGCTACTTGACCTCCATCAGTGCGGCCATCCCAAGTAAAAGCATTCAGATTATCTTTTGTAATAGGAGCTGTATAAATAGGTGTATCTACTGCCTTACCGTCTTTATCAACCGGATATATACTACCCGACCAGGTATCGTGTTCGCTGAGCTGCTGCTGAAGCGTAACTGCGCCCATACCGCCATTACCATCAGGTGCAACAGTGTGTGGCGCCTGCTTCACGGATGCTTTCGGCTTTGTCATATCGATAGAAAATGCAGGAGATTTCCCTACTGCTTGATGGCCGTCAGCATACTGTGCAGTACCCACTGCTGTATACACCCCCTCAGGTAAGATAGTACCATTTTTGGTCATACCGTCAAATGGTATTGGAGCCACATGTTCTTTAGTTATAGTGTGCACCACAGTGCCTTGTGCATCCATAATATCAACTTTCCATGCCTGTACGCCATTTTTATCTGAAATCTCAGGTGAAAAAGTGATGTTGTCTTTTAAGCCGTCTCCGTTAGGTGAATATGCCGCAGTATCGATAAGCATACGTACCGACGGCGGTTCAGCGTCTACAATAATATTGGGAATTTCGTGTGAAACACTATTTCCAGCCTTATCGGTTGCTTCAGCATAATACGTGTACACTCCGTTGGGAACAAAGGAGCCGCTATCATCTTTACCGTCCCATTCAAAGTCCGCCGGCTGTTTTTCTTTGGCTTCAAAAGTCCGCACAACGGCACCATGGGAATCGAGCAGCGCCGCATGCAGCTGTGCATCCGGTGAAGTCGTTTGTTTTAAAAGCAGCGTATCGCGCTCTCCATCACCGTCAGGGCTAAATAGTATATTTTGTGTCCCTGCCGGCAATGAAGGAGTAACGGTAAGCTCAGGAAAGGTAGTATCAACGATGATAGGATATGGCCCCTCCGTTGCTGTATTGCCACTATCGTCAGAAGCGGTAACAGTAAGATAATAAAGACCGTCGGGTGCGGTACCACCTGAATCAAGCCGGCCATCCCATTGCAGCGAAGAGGGTACAGCTACACCTTGCTTCACATGGGTAAGCATCTGCCAAAACGACTGCGTGGTCTTTAATTGCTCAAAGGGCTTTTTATTCGTGATAGTTCGAACGGTAATACCTGCTTCATCCTTAATAGTATACGTCCAGGCGCTAATATAACGCTCATCGGTAATGGAAAGCGGTATGTCCAAAACATCCTGTATACCGTCATTATTTGGAGAGATAGACTGTGTTACTGGATATTCAAGCCTAATGCTCGGCGGCTCCGTATCTTTACCACCAATGCGGGCATGTATCCCAGTACCAAATGCCCAAATATCACGATAGAAGGGTTTCGCTGCAAATTGCAGGCTAATATCGCGCTGTTCCCATGGCCTTGTGGTAGTGTTATCTCCGTCCATGTTAATAGCAAAAGCAAGACCGAATGAAGGGATATAACTTTGACTGCGGTGCTGTACTTCGGCCGCATTAAACGACCACCCTGTTTTTAGGGTGAGCATATTAAAAAACTTCATGTGTAAACCGGCATCAAAGACAATATTTTGAAAGGTAGGAAACGAAAGGTCCGTGTGCATACCGAGTTTGAATTTCGGGGCTGAAATAAAAGTAGCGGCAAAACCAATACGCGGAGTTACCAGGCTCGGAAAGCCGGTTGCATCATTTTTATCCCTTATACCACCAAGATTTGCATTATACGGTTTACCGATAGTAGTAAATGATGCTCCTATTTTCGCATCTTTTAAAAAGAATATGTTCCCTAGCTTGTACAAGCCGCCGAAATCAAAGCCCAAACCGGTGCCCGTACCGAAAAAACTATATGCTCCAATACCCAGTGAAAATCTATCCGTAAGCTCTTTTGCGTAAGCCAATCGAAAAGAAGCCGCCGCCCCCCAAGGCAGTGATTCAAATGCTGAATGGAAAAGATGGGCATTCGTTGTAATAACACCCCAGCGGGCAGGATACAGGATACCAATGGTGCTGATATGCCCTTTAGTACCTTTTTCTATGCCGAAACCTCTTAAGAGCGCATAGGAACAATCAAGAATTATACGCTGTTCACCGCTGGAAACTGCCGGATTTATCGCCGTCGCCGCCGGTACACTGGAATCCAAAGGGCCGCCTGTTACACTGATTTGCCCGCCTAACACATCAGGCGAAAAAAAAGTATACGCAGATTCTCCTCCCGCAGGCGGATTATACGCAAACAAAAAAACATGCGCTTGAAAAGCGCATAATAACACAAAAATGGATCGTTTCATATCATAGTCCTTCTTGAGCATCTGCAAAAAATCCACTAAGGTTTTTTGCAGATGCTCTCTCTTAACATGATAATTCTTATTTATCGATGATGCAAGCGATTGATAGTCGCTATCCAGGGCTTATAACGACATAATTGCCAAAAATATACTAGAACACTCGCCTTAGAATTTGAGCATTCGCTTTTGCCTAACCGACGCAGTAATTATCCGTCTTTAGAACCCTGCCTTTTGCAAGTAGTGCGCCACCGGAAACGGCTCACCGCCGATTCCGGTGCCTAGCGAGTTTCAGTTTGATCCTCTGGTAGAAACTCGCCTTGACTTACGGAGCCTAGCTGAAAAAGTACCGCAAGGCGTATTTGTCAGGAACAAGCCTTTCAGGCTTTGTTCCTGCCTGCGAGATTTCCTTTCAGGAAACTCGCCTTAGAATTTGAGCATTCGCTTTTGCCTAACCGACGCAGTAATTATCCGTCTTTAGAACCCTGCCTTTTGCAAATAGGGGTGCCGGATACAAGGCGCTGAGTAAAACAACACCCGCAGGCGTACTTGTTGTACGTCGAGGACTGTTGTTTACTCAGCAACGCCGTAGACGGTATGCCTATTTGCAAAAGGATATAGCTTGACAGATATATAGTACTTGTTTTACTATACCTCTAATATGAAAACAACTATCACAGCAGACGAACTTCGTTCAAAATATATCGCCTTTTTTAAGAGTAAAAATCACAGCGAAATATCAGGAAAGTCAGTGATTCCCGAAAACGATCCGACTGTTTTATTCACTACGGCGGGTATGCATCCCCTCGTTCCCTATTTGATGGGGGAGCCGCATCCTGCCGGAACCCGCTTAACAGATTATCAAAAATGTATCAGAACCGGCGACATCGATTCCGTAGGCGATTCTTCTCACCTTACCTTTTTTGAAATGCTGGGGAACTGGTCGCTCGGCGATTATTTTAAAAAAGAGGCTATTCAATTCAGCTTTGAATTTCTTACCAGTGCCGATTATCTTAACATTCCAATAGACGCCTTATCCGTTACTGTTTTTGCCGGAGACGATCAGGTTCCGCGCGACACTGAATCGGCGGCTATCTGGGAAGCTTGTGGCATCCCCAAAGAACGCATTTACTTTTTACCACGCGAAGATAACTGGTGGGGCCCCGCAGGAGAAACAGGTCCTTGCGGCCCTGACAGCGAGATGTTTATTGATACGGGCAAATTGGCGTGCGGTGAGCAGTGCAAACCAGGCTGTCATTGCGGTAAATATGTAGAGATATGGAACGATGTTTTTATGCAGTACCATAAAAACAAAGAAGGAGCCTATACGCCGTTAGCACGGCACTGTGTTGACACCGGTATGGGCATTGAGCGGACGGTCGCTATGCTGCAAGGGAAAAAATCAGTGTATGAAACTGAAATTTTCACCCCGCTTATCAAAACAATCGAACATCTTTGTCAGTATACCTACGGAACAGACGAGGAAAAAGACGTCTCTGTGCGCATTATCTGCGATCACATCCGCGCCGCAACGTTCATACTGGGCGATCCTAAAACGGTTACTCCTTCAAACGTAGGCGCAGGGTACGTGTTACGCCGGTTAATTAGGCGGGCAGTACGGCATGGGAAAAAGCTTGGTATTGAAGGACCTTTTTTGACGATCCCCGCCCGCACGGTTATTGAGCAGTATCAAAACGCTTACCCTGAATTAAAAGAGAAAGAAGCGGGCATCGCGGCAGAACTTGAAGCGGAAGAAAAGAAATTCCTTGAAACGCTAAAAAAGGGAGAAGCTGAATACGAAAAAATGAAGCCGAACCTCTTAAAAAATCCTAAAAAGGTCATTCCGGGGCGCCTTGCCTTCAAGCTGTATGATACCTACGGCTTTCCGATAGAGTTAACGGAAGAATTGGCGAGGGAATCAGGGCTGACCGTCGATAAAGAGGAATTCGATGCAGCGTTTAAAAAACATCAAGAGCTTTCCCGCTCGGGCAGCGAACAGATTTTCAAAGGAGGCCTCGCGGATCACTCCGAGCAGACAACGGCATACCATACGGCAACGCACTTACTGCACAAAGCATTACGGATGGTGCTGGGCGACCATGTCGCGCAAAAAGGCTCAAACATCACGGCGGAACGCCTACGCTTTGATTTCTCTCACCCTCAACCGATGAGTGCAGAAGAAAAGGCTGCCGTTGAACGGATTGTAAACGAACAAATTCAAGCGGATCTCCCCGTTACAGTGGAAATTATGCCGTTAGAAGAAGCTAAAAAGAGCGGTGCTATGGCGCTGTTTGGCGAAAAATATGAAGAAACCGTAAAAGTGTACTCAATAGGCGCTTTTTCAAAAGAAGTATGCGGAGGGCCGCATGTCACCCATACTGGCGTACTTGGACATTTTTCAATACAAAAAGAACAATCATCATCAGCGGGCATTCGTCGTATACGTGCGATCTTAACTCCTTCATCGAATAGCTAGCTGCAAGCCTGTATGATGCAGGCCCTGGTATCATGTTCGTTAGGGAGTGCAGTTATGGATTTAATGCCCTGTATTTTGACGCAAGTAGTGTTGGGGTGCTTAAATCCTGTGCATAAACAAGCCAAAGGTATGGTTTTTGGTTTGAATTTGGTAACTTCTACAGGAATATAACTGTTATATTCTATAAATAGACGTTAGTTATAAGTAGAGAAGATAATAATTTTTAATACCTAAATAACGAAAAAGAGGTTTTAATGAAAAAAAGTATCATTGCAGCTCTTACCCTGTTTACGCTCAGTATTAGCCTTTATGCGCAATTTAATTTACAGCCTATCGCTGAAGTAAAAATGAGTGCCCGCGTACCGATAACGCTTGGTCAATTAAAAACCCGTGTTACAGCATTAGAGCGGGAAATCGGAAGGAAGATGACCTTTGAAGAGCGGAAACAAACGCTTGATGGTCTCATCAACGAATATTTACTTGTGCAGGCGGCAGAAAAAGAGGGAGTAAAAATTATGGACTCCGAAGTAAACAACTACTTTAATGAGTATGTTTCTAATCAGCTTGGAAAAAGAATTACAGAAATTGAATTTGAAAAAATCATTAAAGAGCAGGCAAATATGTCGCTGGATGCTTACATGAAATCTCAAAACGGTATGACACTTGCAGAATTTAAAAATTTTTTAAAAACACAGCTTACCGCACAAGCGTATGTTATGCAAAAAAAACGCCAAGAACTTTCTACTTTGCCGCTCCCTACTGATAGTCAAATCCGGTCGTACTACGAAGTAAACAAACAATCTTTCGTGCAGCCTGATACAGTGCAACTTTTTCTCACAGTAGTCCCTAAAGGAACCAATGCATCAGCTGCAGAAAAAAAGATTAACGAGCTGCACAATCAACTTGTCGCTAATCCCAAAAGTACAGCAACTATCCGAACAAATGCACATGAAAAAAATGCAGGATATGATGCTGGAGAAGTGTTTATCAGCAAAACAGCGTTGGCAGCGCAACAGCTCGGCGTATCTATGGAAGAGCTGCTGAAGATCTTCACCATGAAAAAAGGAGAAGTTTCTTCAGTGAATGAAACACCCGCAAACTACCAGTGCTTTGTCCTACTTGACAAAAAAGAGGCTAAAATTTTAATGCTCAGCGATACAGTGCAACCGGGCAGCAATGTTAGCTTATATGAATACATTAAACAAATGGTTACCATGCAGCAGCGCAACGAAGCACTTAACAATGCCCTTGTAACCGTTACCAATGAATTGCGTAAATCTGAGAATTTTACTATACTAAAAACAGCTTCTGAACTTGAAAAAACATTATCGTGGTAAGAAATGGCAATTGGAAGAAGACGCGGCAGAATACTCGCTTTTCAAGCCCTATACGCTTGGGATATCGCAAGGGGTACGACGGAAGAACTTATGCAGTTTTCATGGATACACCCCGATAAAACCACATATACCCATGATGATTTCATTTTTCCGCGCTTATTACTGCTTGGAACGCTTGAACATCTTGATGCTATTGATTCTACTATTGTAAAACACTTGACCCATTGGGATTTTGAGCGCATTACTAAGGTAGATAAAGCTATTTTACGGCTGAGTACCTATTCCTTGCTTTTCCAACACGATATAGCGGCAAAGATTGTTATTAACGAGGCAGTAAGCATTGCTCACGACTATGGAACTGATGATTCATTTAAGTTTATAAATGCAGTTCTCGATAGCATTAAAAGTGAACAGCTGGAATATTTGCATGAAACATAACACTATTATTTGTATCACTATCATTGTATGTATTGCTACGTGCTTTTTGGGATGTCATAAAACTGATAAAAATGCAGCTTTTAAGCAGCAGCTTGATACCATTGATCTCTTGATCCAAGAGGGTGATGCTGAGCAAGCAGTAAAAAAACTGCGCAGTTTACGACGAAAAGCCTCTCTTCCTATCCACTACCTTAGTATTGCCAAACGAGAACTCCGGACCCGTGTTCCAGCACAAGCCCTGCAAACCCTACAGGAAGGCTTAAAAAAACACAGCGGACATATTCAGTTAAAAGCAGCGCTGGTACATACCCTTTTAAAAGAGAAAAGGTTCGATGATACCGTAAGTTATGCCGCAGATCTTGAGAACACTACTTACGCAAGCATTGGAACGGAAGCCTTCATCAAACGGGATGAGCACAATGACACCCGTGAAACCCCTATCCCTTTTTGGAAAGAAGGTTTTAGCGTAACAGGGGAGCAAGTATTTTTAGAAAACGCAGGGCTCTTGCTGGCGTATCAAGGGAACCTTGAAGAAGCGGTTGTACTCCGTTCCTCCATTCCAAAAGGAGAAGCTACCCGCGCTCCTTATTTTTGGTCGTGTCTTGCCTATGATCTTGGTCAATTCAACCTTGTATTCACTGATCTTTTTTACTCTCTTGTCTATGCCGATATGGCCGGCTTACCTGAAAATGATCCCAATGCCTTTGAATATGCGCGCAGGCATTTACTGCTTGCTGCAGATGCAAGTGCCGGGTTAAAAAAAACGGAGCAGGCGCGCGGGTTCTGGCAAACCTATATCGACCGTTTTCCCGATCAAGCCAGCGATATTTTATACAATTTAGCTATGACGGCACCGACAGAAAAAGAGAAAATAACCGTTCTTACCACCTGTATTACCGACTATCCGCATTATTATCCTGCAGTTGGGCAGTAC
Organism: Treponema sp.; assembly: GCA_052169815.1. Lineage (GTDB taxonomy): Bacteria > Spirochaetota > Spirochaetia > Treponematales > Treponemataceae > Treponema. The sequence goes on along the minus strand of JBQNBR010000038.1, from coordinate 9,282 downwards.
GTCCGCTTGTGGTACGATGTATACAACCGCAACGTTGCCCAAAATACCTTAACGGCATTGTTGCAAAGCAAAGACTTTTATTCGCTTGAAATGGAAAACACCTTTTTGCTCTATTCGATTTTTACGGTATCTGCAGAAGAATTGCTCACTACCTCTATAGCCAACAATGCACAGGATGAGCGCTTTCTCCTTGAATTATTCCGGTATCACTATGTGCTTACCAAAGATTATACGCGAGGCATCGGCGCGCTGTGGAAGCTCATGGAACAGCATCCTCAATCTTCGTTGATCAAATCGTATGCTCGCTGGTATTTTGCACGGTTCGGCGATATCAATGCTGCGTTTACCGTAGAGGGCACGGAAGACAAGCAAGAATACTCTTTTTATGAAGGTATCCGCAGCGCCATAAACGGAGAATCGGAGCAGGCGCTCAGCGCATTTTCAAAAGCTGAATTGGATGAGCGGTATAGTACGGCGGCAGTTATCAATCAAGCGTACATTTATGCCGCCAGAAACGAAAGCCGGCAAGCGGTTGAGTATTTTATGCGCGGGGCTCAGGTGACCGAGGATCTACAGCTGCAAAGCAAACTGTTATACGAGGCGGCGCGTATATTTGCAGAGCGTGGCGGCAATGCTGAGGCGTTACCGCTTTTACGTGATGCCTTAGCGCGGGATTCCGAAAACCAGCGGGCTGCGGTGCTCCTACGGAAATTACAGAGTAATCCATAATATGCCTCTAGCGCCGATGTATACGGATGCACACCTACACGTTTTAGACTATATCACCGAGTGTAACAGCACTGCATGCGGCGCATACCGGTTTGCGTATCCTGTTGCTTTTTGCTGCTCTGCCCATGACGCAGATGAATTTGAAAAACAGCAAGCCTGCGTACAAGAGCTTTTTACCGGCAACTGCCAACCGCAACACTGCAATGAACAACTCTTGCTCTTTTCTTTCGGCATTCACCCGCAAAATCCAATAGAAACTGACGGAGCTTTTTTATACCAATTATTGAAAGCAGGCCGTATTCATGCAATCGGCGAATGCGGTTTCGATTTATTTACTGATATATATCGAAACTGCCTGCACGCTCAAAAGGCAGTATGGGATCTGCAAATACGGTTGGCTGCCTCATTTTCCATACCGGTTGTCATTCATTGCAGAAAAGCGCTTCACCTCATTTTTGAATCGGTACCGCAACTAAAAAAAATCCCTGCGGTTATCTTTCACGGCTGGGGCGGAAGCGTGCAGGAAGCGCACTCCCTGTTAAAAAAAGGGGTGAATGCGTATTTTTCACTGGGCAAAGCGCTGCTCCGCAAGCAAAAAACGGTGTGTGCAATGGCAGCTCAGTTTGAACTGGAGCGGCTGCTCACCGAAACAGATGCGCCTTATATGCGCTTAAACCATGAGGCTTTTTCCCATCCGCGGGATATTATGCACGTTGCTGCAAGTTTTGCAGCGCTACGGGGCATTATTCCCGATCCCGCTGCCTCCGATGCTGCTCCGTATTCCGGTGCTTTTCAGGCATTCTTACAGCACATTGCACGGAATTTCCGTACCGCTTACGGTGTTAAAGATACACCGCAATCAACAACCTCGCCGCAAAGCAGCGGAGTATTGAATTTTCCGCATGAGTAACGGAATGAACGGTGCAGCGCTCGCGTTACCGGGCAGGTGCTAACGCCCTGCCGAAAAGCAATCAATGCACTTATGAGACTTTCACTTTCGCCAGTAGCTCTTTTAAAGCAGCCACTTCCTCTTTGGTGAGCGTTATTCCCTTGCCCATTTTTTCATGATCGGGCGACCAGCTGCGGATATCGAATTTGGGATCACGGCCGTTCCACGATACCGCATTGAATTCCATCGTCCACCCGCTTTTTGACGTTGAAAGCACTCCGTACTTTTCAGTAATTTCATACGAAAACTCTTCTGCCATAGTATACTCCTTGCTTTTATGTATCTTATAGTGTATGAAAAAGCCGTTATTAGATGCCCTATAGTGTAGCATATTTTTGGTAATCATACCATTCACGCCGGCTTTTTACAACTTTTTTATCGTATATCCGATAGAAAAATCAACGTACGGTTCAGCGGTTTTGGTTTCTACTTGGAATTGCACGCTATGCTCTACCGCGTGTATCCGCTTCTTGGCTTTCAGCACCAGCACACCGGCATACACCGGATCCCATGCGTCTTGATCTATAGCCTGCGCTTCCTGCTTTACGGTTTCATTTACGCTGGTTTGTACACCGCATGAGCAGCCTTCAACACAGGTAAACAGCGCTTGAAGCTGCAGCCCGTACTTTTTTACCCTGACCGTACCGTCATTGCTGTTCAGCTGTAACACGGATGTCAACTTTGCGTGTTCAAACCACGCAGTCCCCTTAAACCACGACGGAGTACTCACGACACTCAGCTGCTGTTTGAGTGTATGCACATGCTGTCCATATGCCCATTCACCCTTCCAGCGTATAACGGGGTACGCGGCTTTTACTGCAAGGCCGAATGCATGCGAAGGTATCACCGTCTCCTTTTTCAATTTTGTCTGAAGCGAGTACAAACCGTGTACCGACCACCGGCTGAACTTAACATACGGTTGCGCAAATGCAGCAATATATTCTTTTTTTGCGCGCCCCTTCCAGCCGGCATAGTGCGGATGCGTATAGCTTACCCCAGTATTACATCCTATATATCGATAAAAAACATTATACTCGCCCCGTACGAACCCCGTAAGCGTGTTGTCGGCTAAAAGATTGCATACGCCGATAAGCTCAAGTGCCATAGCAGGATGGATGAGCGTTCCGCCCAAGGCAAACAGTGCATGATGAGTCCTGCTATGAGGCTCGCTCTGTTTACCCTTCGGTGCACTGACGGGTATCAGAGCACTCATGTGCTGCACGCTTAATCCTAGGGCGCTATTTAGTATGTTGTCGGTATGCCAGCGGCCGAACAGCCCATAGCGGGTTTGGGTTGGTCGTTCGTCTTGGGCTTTTAATCCGGACATGTTCATGCCGGTGGAAGTAAACAGCGCCGCCGTCCAGCTTTTCCCGGAAAGCTCAAGGCCGTACCGCACATCGGTTTTCCCCGTACTCACTTTGAGAAAAGAGCCGCGCGGAAAGCGTATTCCCGTATACTGAGGGCTCACGCTTGAAAAGGCATGGAGGTTCTTTAAAAAAGGGCCGAAAGCAAGAGTCCCTGCACCCGCAAATAGCTTGGGAATAGCTTTTTCAGGATGTTTTTTTTGTACATGAGCAAGAGGGTAGATTCCTATGCCGAACGTGCTCAGTGAAAAATCCAACGAAGGAGAGGCGGCAATGCGGATAAAACTTACCGCAGCCTCGTGCACAAATCCTGCATATAACAAAGCTCCTTTGTGCTGATTGTACCGGTACCCCAAAGCATAGGCGCTTTTTTCAAGGGTGCTTTTAAGCGTATCGTCCGCTTCCTCGCCGTTTGAATCGGAAGAACCCTCATCAAACAGCTCATCGAAGGAGTTTTCCGCACTGCCGGTACCCCTGTCCTCTGCGGCATTGTTTTCGGCATACTGAGCTGCCGGCTTAGCATATACACTGTTGAGCGCCAATGCCGCTGCAAGCGCACAGGCACATGTTCGGTTACCTGTAAATATGTTAGGGAAGTTCATACCTTCCCTATGCATCTTTTGAAGTGTTTTTGGCTATCTTTTTACGAGTTCTTCCGTAACGTAGGATTTTTCAAAGGCTTTGATTTTATTAATATTTTTCAGCCAATAGTTTGCTTCGGTATTATTATTAAAAGGCCCAACCCTCACCCGATAGGTTACCCCGGAAGCAGTTGTTTTAGTAAAAATTTCCGTTTTCATATGCAGTGCCGCAAGCGTATCGCGGGCTTTTTCCGCATTCAGCCTGCTTGCAAGCGATGCCGCTTGCACCCAATACAGTTTTTGCGTTTGAGGTTTTGCAGGTGCTTGTTTAACTGCGGGAGCGGAAGTTTGTTTTGCAACAGCCTTGGGCTTTACAATAGCATCTATTTGTTCTGTGGTGCGCTTTTTGGCTGTTTTTTCCGCTTGCGGTTTTGTATCGGACTGCTTTGCAGGCTGCTTTTCATCTTTACGGTCTGCAATACCTATTTGCTCGGCTAAGTCTTTGGGCATTTCGGATGTAGGCGCCCGCGGCTGTTTTGTTAAGCCTGATACGTCAATATCCTGTGCCGGATCATGCGGTATCTCCGCAGCAACACTTAAGTCAAGTACATTTTCTTCCGTAGGTACTGCATTTTTATCCAAGCCCGCTACCTTATCGGGATTCCGCACCCATTGGTCAGGATCAACGGTATTTCCATCATGGAACCCCGCTTCATATGGAATCCTTTCTCCGCCGGCATATACCGCATTGTGACTGCGCGCCGGTGAATATAAAAAAAGTGCAACGCCGAAAATCACTAATACAAATAGGCTTACAGAAAGAATAATCCATAACATCTTTTTTTGTTCCATATTGTCCTCAAATACCTTTTCGTGCCAGAATCCGCTCCAATTTCTTTTCCAAACAAGCGGGGGTCCCTCTATTTTTTACTCTTATAATATCGGCACCTTGCATGAGGTATTGAGCCAAGAATGCTTTCTGCTGAGAGAATCGTGCATAAATAGCACGTAAGGGGATCCCATCCCGTTTTTTGCACCGCATGACCCGTAAGATGTAGGGGGCCTCGATATAGATGATAAAGGTACATCGCTGCATCAATTTGGTTTTGTGGAGGGTAGGCGCATTGAGGACAATAGGTCTATCGGGATGCTGCGTATGGAAACTTTGGATTTCGCTCTCAATCCGATCTTCAACTTTCGGCAGGATAAAAGCTTCATGGGACGCTAAGAGCTCAGGATCGGCAAAAAGCAAGGCGCCAAGTGCGCGCGTATCCAAGCTCCCGTCAGGCTTGGCTAACCTGAGGTTTTGCCGGGCAGCCTGCATTGCATACCGGTCGATTAACTCCGGTGCTAGCGCAACTAAAAGAGCACGCGTAACGCGATCCGCATCAATGACAGCATAGTTTCTTTTGGCAAGAAAATCGGCCGCTACATTTTTTCCCGCACATGACTGCCCTGCTAAGCCGATAAGACATGGTGTTTGTGTATACATATACTCAAGCTCTCAATCTGCCGTTAAACGGCTCATTTGCGCCCTTTTTTTCGTTTATGAAGCGCCTTCGATGCAGATGCCGTTTTTTTCTCACGCTGTTTGCTTTGATGTGCTTGTTTAAGCTCTTCTACCCGCTGCGCATTATAAAATCCTTCTTTCCAATTGAAGCGCACTGTATCTGCAAGTGGCTGCCCTGCCCGCAACGATTGTAAAAGAAAGCGGTATTCGCTTCGCTTCACCATAGTATGCGAAAAATCGAGCAAAAAGCGGGAAAAACGGTGCTTTTGCAGCGCATGATAGCGGTCTACAATTGAAAAAGGCTTGTCCGGCAACACAAATGAAGCAGACGGCGTGGAAAAAGCGCGGAAACTTTCATGCTGTCTATCGGAAAAATACAGAAACCGGTAGGATTGCGGCAAAGGGAAGCGGATACGGAACAATGCAGGGTAAGAAAAAAGCGGTAACAAAACCTGCCCGTATAAAGAAGGGGCAAACACCGATTCTATGATATCGCGGGAGGCTTCCGCCGGCGGGATATACAGGTAAATCCCCTGCTCCTGCAGCCAAGCGACAGCCCAACGGTTGAATGTATACAAATACGGACCTGCAACGAGGGTATTGTTTTTCCCGCGCAGCATCGTAATGTGGGCAGGATTGTTCACGATAAATTGCGTATAGCCTTGCGCCTGTAACGAATCAAGCTGCGCCGCCAGTTCCGCTTCCTTGTCTTGCGGCACAAAAGGATCAAGGGAGATGAAAATCTCCCGCTTTGCAAACGGCAGCGGTTGTTTATCGATGATGAGGGCGGGGCTTGTATCCTCATTAAGGTTAATGATAATCCGCACCGGTTTATCGGCTAATACGGTATGTACATCATTAATAGAAGAAACTTGCACGTAGATGCCTTCGGGAAAAATATCGGCAGCCTTTTTTGCAAGGCTCTGTTTTTTTCGTACCTGCGGTGCCGCTGCAAGCTGCGGAAGCCCTGTTTGCAGCACAAGCTCCGGCAGTTTTTCATCGTTGGGGTGCCTGCGGTAGTTCTCTAAAGAAGGCGGCAGCACATGCGGATAGCGCTTACTCATCGCCTTGGTTTGTAAAAGGTATACGCTGTCTCCTTTTGTAAAATCCGTAGGGATTTGTATCCAAACTTTCGATTTTTTTTCTAAGAGCGCTTGAATTTTCCAGCTTTCTCTGCCGCTATCGTCTTTTTTATGGATACGGATAGAGTCTCCTACATCGGGACTATAAGAGCCGCCTTTCAGCAAGGCGTAGTGTACTGCCCGCATAGCGCTGTCGCCTTTAACAGCATTCGGCGTATCCGTCTTGTGCGCCTGTTTATGCGGCACTTCAGTAACCGGCCCCTTTTGCGTTTCGTAAATAGTGCCGAGGAAAATACCGGTACCGCCTGCCTGATCAGGGTTGAGCACCTCTTCCGCCTGAGCATGATTCAGCCAAAAGCTCGTTTTGCTCCGCGCAAAATCGTTTGCCAGTATACGTTTGCCGGTTTCGATCGCCCCTTTTTTATCCTTTTCCCAATGATCAATAACGTACCGGTACGCAGACACCACCGTGCCCACGTATTCGGCGCTTTTCATTCTTCCTTCTATTTTAAATGAAGTAACCCCCGCCTGAATAAGATCGGGGATATATGCTATCAGCTGCAAATCTGCCGGAGAGAAAAAATACCCTTCTTTATCCCCTTCCGGTGTGTGAGCGCAGTACAACCGGCGGCAGGCTTGGGTACACATCCCTCTATTTGCCGATTTGCCGCCAAGATAGCTTGAAAACAAGCAGAGCCCGGATTCGCTTATACAGAGCGCTCCGTGCACAAACACTTCCAGCTCGCATGAGCACTGGTTATGGATGCTCGTGATTTCCTCAAGGCTTAATTCGCGGGCAAGCACCACGCGCGAGATGCCCCAACGGCTTAACGCATTGGCACCCTTAGCGCTTGCAATATTTAATTGTGTAGAAGCGTGCAGTTTGAGATCGGGGAAATAACGGCGTGCCATAGCAATGAGCCCTACGTCTTGCACAATAATGCCATCAGGCCGGATAGCGTTTAAGTAGGCCAAAAAGCGGTACAGCCGCTCCATCTCAGGCTCAGTTACAACGGTGTTCACCGTAACATAGAGTTTTTTATTCCGCTTATGCAGCGCTTCAACAGCCGCTTCAAACTGGCTCCACGCAAAATTCGATGAGCGCATACGGGCATTAAAGCTTTTCAATCCTAAATACACAGCATCTGCCCCTTCTGCAAGAGCAGCATCTAAGGCCTCAGGGTTACCTGCCGGTGCTAAAAGTTCAACCATGCCGGATATATTATAGAAAAAAAGGCGCTATGGCCAGCCCTTTTTCGGCTGGAAAACCGGCAAACACTGCTGCTTGCCGGTTCGTTGTTGTGGCTGGATTAATGAGTGCTTAGTTTGATTTACTAATGGTCCATTCTATAAAACTACCATTTCCGAGAATTTCCATGGTAATCTTAAGGTCATTAGAGTTGGCTTGTTTATTGAGTTTAATAGTTTTTATCAAAATTTCTTTACCATCATTGGTCTTTGAGAGGTTGTTATTACCGCATAAGCTAGTATCACTACGCATGTCTCCGCCGCCGAGGCTTAAGTAATACCCAGCATCAGAAGGCATATTAAACAAAGCGTGCGAGGTATTCTTTGTAATCGCCCAGCCAGTTGATCCTGGAGTTCCGGTTTCGGATACTAAAGTTAGATTACTATACGGTACGTTCTTCCATTTTGATGAATGATCTGGTGAGCCCTCCTTTTTAATAGCAAACGGAAATAAGGTTTTTGCCGTAGTATTATCTATTGTGCAAAAGCCCGATGCAATCTTTTGCATACTATCAGACCGCTCATCTGAGCTTGGATCGGCTGCACCGTTATCTGAAGCAATCATATAGTTTACCGTCAAGGAACCGTTATGATCATCGGCGTTTATGCTGTCGCTGCCGGAAAGATGTATGCTGAGATTCTGCATTTTATATGCTCCACCGTTCCGGTTATATGCAGTTGTATATGATGCGATGAGGTCATCGTTAAACAAACCGCCGGGAGTCTGGCCGGTTTTTTTTGCACCGGCATACCAATAAGAGGCGAATGTAGTACCATTGGCTGCTTTAATAAGATTCGCTTGTCCTTTCACCTTGTTCAAAATATGATTTAAGGCCTCTTTTTTGGTAAAATAAGGTTTGGTTAAATGACTACTAAGGGTTGAAAAACCGGTTAGTTTTGATCCGTCCTTTAATACGCATTCAGGTTTAATCTTGATTTTGTTATCGTTTGTTTTACTGAATGAAGCGGTTAACGTGTACTTATCATGAACACCATACGTAATCTCTGTTCCGTTGTCTAGTCGGAATGATAATTGCTTCATAGCATTGCCGGCAGTATTGGCCCATGCTATAAAGGCATCAAGTGAAAGATTGTTCTCAATAGCATGATCAAAGTTAGGCTCACAGCTCACAACGCTGGCTATCGTATTAGTAGAAGAGATAACGCCTCCGCTACCACCGCCACCACCAGAACCGCCTCCGCCGCCGGAACCTCCTCCGCCGCCAGAACCGCCTCCGCCGCCGCTAGAACCACCGCCGCCGCCGCCAGAACCACCTCCTCCGCCGCCAGAACCGCCTCCGCCGGAACCTCCACCACCGCCGCTAGAACCGCCACCAGAGCCGCCACCAGAGCCGCCACCACCGCCAGAGCCACCTCCTCCACCGGAGCCTCCCCCGCCGCCTTGCTGCGACGTAGTGCCTGATGAATCTCCATTAGGGGGCGTCTCATTTGTGGGATTTTTAGCCTGATTACAGCTTGCTGCAAAGATAACAATCGATGCACATATACTGATGATCTTTAATTTCAATTCCATAATTGGACTCCTCGCCGGATACTAGCAAATAATAGTATATTTGTGCAAGAGGACTGGCTCATTGGTCCAGGATGAATCCACGATGCTGATAGAAGGTAACAGGGCGCTGCCGTTTTTTTTGGTGTAATCATTTTGGAACCCTGAATACTGCGTATTTTGAAGCATTTTCCTGTAACATTAGAGGAAAAAGTACTAGACAGGGAAGGGGAGGGGGGTATAATGGAGAAAATTCAATGATAGGAGGTTATCCATGAAAAGGATACAACAAAAAAGCGTATGGGCATT
>JBQNBR010000037.1:0-19075 GCA_052169815.1 Treponema sp. | reverse complement strand
ATTATACATTCACCAGCGTGAGGTTTATGAGGTTTATATGAATAAAACAGTATTTAAGATGGCGGTGAAAAATCTTTTTGCAAATAAGGCAAAGATGATTATTACGCTGTCTCTTATTGGAATTGGCACCTTTTTAATTATTTTAGGTTTGGGCATCTTGAATTTTGCTTTGCAGCAAACCCGTGATGTGTGTATCAGTGATTTTTCAGGCGATATCCTCATTACCGGAAAATCGGAAGAAAAAGGGGTTGTCGTTGAGCTATTAGGAGTAGGTCTGATCGGCGTCAGTTTTAAGGCGCCTAAAATGCCCTATCTCATGCCTTTTGAAAAAATTAAGACGAAACTTGAGACCATGCCGGAACTCAGCGGTTTTACGCGGTCAATTATATCATTGGGTATGCTCAAACCGGCTGATTTACCTGATTCATGGAACGTAAAAGATGAGAACCGCGGTTCCTATCCCTTTTTGCAGACATTGGGGGTAGAGCCGGTACAGTATCAAAAAGTGTTTCCTACTGCAAAAGTATATGAAGGAAGCTATCCTACGGAAGACGGCGCTGCATTTCTTTTGCTTCCTGAAGATATAAAGCAAAAGTATGAAAAATACTACGAACGCACACTCAATATCGGGGACGAAGTTGTTATGACGGGATTTTTAGGCAAAAGCCGTCAGCAAAAAGCAGTGGTAACCGGCTTTTTTACTTATGCGCACCCCGATACGGCAGTGAGCGGTATCGGCTATATTGATGTTAATACCTGCCGTATCCTTGCCGGTATGACGCTTGGCGCACGGACAGCCGCAGCAATCCCTGAATCTATCGACTTGAGTTTAACTGAAAAATCGGAAGACGATTTGTTCGGTGCCGACGAAGAACCTGAACTTATCTCTACGATAGGAACAGCATCGAAGAGGACGGATTTCGATAATCTTTTAGGCAGTACGGAGCTGCGTAACCGGCTCAATCTTGCTGATAACGAGGCATGGCATCACATTGCAATTAAGTTACACGATTCGGCAAAAACCGCAAGCGTTATTCAGTCTTTAAACGAATGGTTTGAAGCGGAAGGCATTAATGCCATCGCAGTTGATTGGGAAGGTGCAATGTACAGCTATGTTACGGCAATTAGCGCCACCCGTGTGCTGTTCATCTCCATGCTGATTATTCTATCGGTAGTAGTGCTCATTGTTATTATGAACACACTGGTAGTAGCGGTTATGCAGCGTAATGCGGAAATCGGCACCATGCGGGCAATCGGAGCAAAGAAAAGTTTTGTACGCAAGATATTTTTTACCGAATCGTTTTTTATGTCGCTGACCGGTGTGTGTATCGGCGTAGTACTGGCACTGATTGCCGCAGTTATTATCAATTCATTTGACATACAGTTAAATGAAATTCTTTCGGCTCTGCTCGGCGGGAAAAAAATACATGTCAGTATTTCACTTATGTCCATTGCAGGAACTATGGCCTCAATGCTCCTTGCAGGGCTTGCTGCAAACTGGTATCCGGTTCGGCTGGCATTGAAAATCAGCCCGCTTGAAGCTATCAATAAATAAGGATCAACTATGAACATATTGAAAATTGCATTTAGAAACCTGAATAGGCAAAAACGGCGCAGTGCATTGCTGGTAATTGCCATTGCTTTTGCGTTTTTTGTTGTTATCTGTATGGACGGGCTGACAAAGGGTGCATTAGAAAGTATCGCCGGCGAGATTTCAAAAGTAGTTGGCGGACACGTGTATATTCTGGGCGCGCAAAAAGATGCTGATAAGGCTGCGGATGACCCCGCACGCGAGTATTTGGATAAAGAAGCAGTAGCAGTGATTGAGCAAACGCTGCAGGAACTGCATATCACACCGCAGTATACTATTAAACGGCGTAGAACAAACGGTACACTCATTTTTGAAGGTAAAGAAATCAATACACAGCTTGACGGCTGCCGCTTTGATGAAGAGGCAATGCTCCATGACAGCATTCTTTTCAAAGAAGGAAGCTGGGAAACGATGAAAAAAGAGAATGCAGTGCTGCTCTCTGAATCTGTGGCAGAGGAATTGAATGTCAAATTACATGATGTTATTTTGCTCGAAGCAAAAACATTGCATGGTCAGTTGACGGTCGAAGAGCTGCAAGTGGAAGGCATTGCCGTCAACCGCTCGCCTTTCGGCGGTATTACTAATTACATCAACTTTGATTACGCCGGTAAAATCACGGAACTTCCCGAAGACTGTCTTGAAATATATGCACTCTTTTTGCAGAATCCCGATATGCAGGATCAGATTGCGCAAGCGCTGGAAGAAAAACTGGGGGAAAAAGCTCCGATAACCAGCAGGATAGAAGCAAGTATGGTAAGTCCGTCAAATCCTGCAAGCAATATATTCACACAGCTGAAGGAAGGGAAGTGGGATGGCACAAAATTCGGTGTAGCGACGTTTTACGATTTTGCACCGCAAATGGTTACGCTGATGAGTACTTTAAATTTGATAGGTTTTGGTGTACTTGTTGTATTGCTGGTTATAACAATGATCGGTATTTCCAATACCTTTAAAATTATTGTCCATGAGCGGAAAGGAGAAATCGGCACTATGCGCTCGTGCGGAGTGATGAAGCATAGCGTCCGCAGGCTCTTTCTTGCAGAAGCATCATTTCTGTCTTTGCTTGGGGCATGTGCCGGTCTTGTGCTCGCTTTGCTTGTCATGCAGGTAGTTACTTTTATCCCGATTGCAAAGGATTCCTCGTTTTCAGTCTTTACGAAAAACGGGAATTTTACATGGATATTGCCGGTTGCTCCCTTGCTCTTGAAATTTGCAATTATGTGGCTTTTAACCTTGCTGACCGTGCGCGGTTCCGCTTCCCGGGCTGCTAACATGGTGCCGGCAGAAGCCTTGCGGACAGGGAAATAGCTGAAAAAGCAGTAGGAGAGCAGTGAATATGTGTGATGTACTGCAGGCAGAACGCTTTACCCTTCGAAATGATTATGCCTTTAAAAAAGTATTCGGCAGTGAAGCAAATAAAGACATTCTTATTGAACTTGTTTCGCTGATCACCGGTATGGATAAAGCGGCTTTTGCTGAGGTACAGCTTGAAAATACGGAACTTGCAGCGCAATTCTATGACGAAAAAACCGGCAGACTTGATATTAAGATTCGGCTGCGTAGCGGAGAAAAAATTGATATCGAAATGCAGAATATTTGGTTTGATCATTTTACGAAGCGGAGTATCTTTTACTGGACAGAATTGCTTACGGAGCATTTTAAGAAAGGAGAAGACTATTGCGAGTTGCATAAATGTATTGCAATTAATATTTTAAATCAGCCTTTTAAATTGAGTAAAAAAATGCATGCAACGTATAAAATTTTGGAAACAGATGAGTATACTCTTCTTGATGACCTTTTTGAGATACATTTTTTGGATTTAACAAAGATTCCGGTGCAGAACCGGAATGCACTGGAAAAATGGTTGGCTTTCATTCAGACTGATGATGAGGAGGTAAGGCGAATGTTGGCACGGGAAAATCCGCTTATGGAAAAAGCCCAATCGGTGATGGAAGAATTTTATACAACCCCTGAACAGCGGGCATTATATCAAGCAGCGTTGCGGTATGAAAGTGATAGGGTTTCAATGATAAATGAGTCGCTCCGGAAAGGCCATGCAGCCGGTTTGCAGGAAGGGATACAGGAAGGGATACGGGAAGGCGTCCGTAAAACGGCAGCGGTTCTTAAAAAAATGGGGCTGCCGATGGATCAGATTATGCAGGCAACCGGTTTGACTAAAGAAGAAGTTGAGTTGCTTTAAGCCAGTAAATCGGTACTTCCGTGTGCTAATTTACCGGCAAGTTCTACCAATTCGACAACGTAGTTATCGAATTGGTCTAATATCTTGAAGGAGTTTTTATGGTTAAAAAGATTATAATGCTTTGTGTAGTGCTGTATGCGGCGGCGGCATTTGCAGAGGTTCCGAGTACGGAAGAAATGTACAAAATTATGGATACGCTGTTTGACCGGAGTAATTTTTCCGATGATTTTACCTGTACGATGTCGCTCATTACTGAAAAGCCGAATGAACCGAAAGAGGCAGCTCAGTTTAAGCTCTTCCGCCGCGATAGCAAAGATCAAACCTGCTTGGTGCAGCTTGCGCCCGAAGCTGACAAGGGTACCGGCTACTTGCAGGAGAAGGATAATTTCTGGGTGTATGACCCTATTGCGCACCGGTTTACGCATTCATCGCTCAAGCGGAATTTAGGGAATAGCGGTGCAAAAATGTCTGATGTAAATAAAAAGTCGAAATTTCAAACTGCATGGGAAATTGTGAAGATTGAAGAGGCCAAACTTGGTAAGTTTGCCGTATATGCAGTAACGGCAAAAGCTCTTGAAAAAGATTATAGCTATGCACAGGAAAAATATTTTGTCCGTAAAGACGAACACCTTGTGCTAAAAATTGAAAGCTACGGAGCAAGCGGGCGGCATATGCGGACAACGCTTATTCCAAAATATGCGAAAATAAATAATGTACCGATTCCGGTGCATCAGATCTATATCAATGAACTGGTAAAGGGTGAAAAAACAACACAAATTTTTCAAGATTTCGATCTGGCTAAGATTCCTGATGTTGTCTTTACAAAAGCATACTTGGAGAAGATAAACTAACATGAAAAAACACATTATTATATTATTTCTTGGTATGTTTTGCCTGCCTATTTTTATGACAGCGCAAGAAGCTGACGTAGCGGATACAGCGAGTTTGGAAGATTCATTATTTGGTGGGGATGAGGATACCCTCGTTACCGAAGAGCAAACTCGATCGAATAACCCCAATACAGGTTTGCAATTTCAAGCTGATTTAAATAAAGCAGCAGCTGCCCTTGAATCGCGTAAAACCCGCATCGGCGGCGGTCTTGCTTCTTCCCTTAAACTGAATTATCTATGGATGGATCCCTATTCAAAAAAAGCAGATTATAAAAAGGCTTTTTTAGATGCAAATGGAACTTTAAGAACACACTTAGATGCACATCTTTTTTTTGATGCCCGTCCGAAAGAAGATTTAAAGCTCTATGGAAAATTCTTATTCGGCTTTCCGTTTGAAAAGCAGCTGTCGGGAACAGCTACGGTACCGCACGAGCTTATTCCTCAAGCGATGCGGGCACAATATAAGGAAGGCATTCCGCTGGGGGTATCGGTTTCAGGCGCTCCTAACATTAAAATTCAGGAACTCTACACTGATTTTTCCATACGCGATATTGCCTTTTTCCGCTTTGGAAAACATGCAGTTAAATGGGGTACCGGCTATTTTTATAGCCCGGCAGATGTTATCAACCTTTCGCGCATTAATCCGCAAGACCCTGAAGCTGAACGGGAAGGGCCTGTTTCATTGCGGACACACATTGTTATTCCGCAAACACAGCATAATGTTTGGCTCTACTTGCTGCCGCCGATGCAGCAAGATGGGTTTAAACCGGAGTATACGGCGGCCGCTGCTAAAGCTGAGCTGGTGCTCGGTAGTTGGGAGTGGGGTATCGGCGGCTGGTACAAGTACAAAACGGCGCCGCGCCTTATGACAACGCTTTCGGGCAGTATCGCCGGAAAGATTTCGGTATTTGCCGAAGGGGTGTTCGCCTGGGGCAGCGATTATACCTACCACAAAGACGATCCGCAGCTGACTAGCTACCAAGAAAAAAACAAGCCATTTTTCCAAGCAACAGCCGGCGCTTCGTATTTTAATACCGATGCGCATATCTCTCTTGCCTGTCAATATTTTTATAACGGATTCGGCTATCGTAATCCCGACGGTGCCTGTTTAGCATTGGAGCAAGCGCAGGCTGCACTTCAGCAGAAAAACGTTGCGCATCCTGCGGTGCCGGCTGCTCAGGATATTGCCCAGATGGGGTATATTGGGCAGCATTACCTTGCGTTCACGGCAGCGCATAGCAAACTCGGTACCGACAAGCTAAGCGCAAGCCTTTTTCAGCAATTTGCATTTTCAGAGCGCGAAGGCTTAACAAACCTAACCTTGCAGTGGAATATCCATCCGTCGCTCAACCTGAGTACGGGGCCGAGCTTTACCTATCCGATCAGTGCTGCGTCTAAGTCGAAAGGCTCTATCGGCTTTAATGTGGGCTGTAAGCTCGGCGGCGGTAAGTTCTAGCGTTGCTGCAATGCGGCCGGTAGTTTTTTAAGCGTGCGCATTGAGTAAATTTTGGGGGCAGGATGCGTATGCGATAACCGTATAGTGTGGGTCAACAGTAAAAGTGTCCATAAAAAAGGTTTCAACCGATTTTGAGCGCTTAAAAAAGCTTTGCAGTATTATATATTCTAGGAGATAATTATCGCATGCAAAAATTAACAGTATTCTTCAATAAACAAAATTTACGCAGAAGGCTCGGCCTTATGGCAAGCTATACGGAAATTTTACTTGCCTTCATTGTTATTGCGGGTATTTTGTTACTGTGTGTGCGGGTTGTCGCTGAATTTAAGATACTTATTACTGACATCGCTTTAGGAGGGCATGCAACTTCTTTTTCTCAATTCCTGTCGGTGGTGTTTGAACTGGTTATTGGTATTGAGTTTGTAAAAATGCTTGCCAAGCATACACCTGGCAGTGCTATTGAAGTGCTTCTTTATACTATTGCCCGCA
This sequence comes from Treponema sp., assembly GCA_052169815.1. Lineage (GTDB taxonomy): Bacteria > Spirochaetota > Spirochaetia > Treponematales > Treponemataceae > Treponema. The sequence continues at coordinate 12,449 of JBQNBR010000037.1, read as the reverse complement.
CCCTTATCATTGACCACAGCAGTATGCTTGCATCCCTACTGGGAGTAGTCTCTATTGCTATTCTTTTTGCAGTCCGTAAATATTTTAGCGATCCTTATGTACACAATCATGAGATGGCTGGGGATTATATTATAAACGGCGGCGCAAGTATTAGAGAAGTGAACAAACGGCTTGATGCAGATTTTGATGAAGCGAATGGGTATACGGTTGCAGGCTATGTATATAACTATTTACAAGCGCTTGGAAAAGAACCGTCAGCAGGGTATGAAATTCAGATAGGCGATTATATCTTCCAAATATATGATATGGATGGGGATCTTATCCGACATGTTAAAATTGCACCGGTAAAGTAAGAAATACGGAGTTTTTTAACAGCGCAAAGTATGTGCACACTTTTTCCTTGTGTAATCCAAAGCGGTGTGATATACTATTTATCTATTCATGAAAATCGTAGAGATGTGAGGAGGATTTTATGATGAAAAAAACGATAGTTATTGCAGCGGCGATGCTGGTTACCGCATCGTTCTGTTTTGCAAAGGGGCAAGGTGATAAAGCTGCCGGAACAAAAAAAGTGATTAGAGTAACCACGAAATTCGTAGACAATGAGCAAACTGCAAAGTCTTTAACTAAAGTCGTTGAGGCGGTGAACCGCCGCGCCAAGGGTTCGTTGGAGCTTCAACTTTTTACTGCGGGTACCTATCCTTATGGTAAAGACGGCATGGAACTTGTAGCAAACGGAGCGGATGTTATCCAAGTTGATGGTATTAACTTTATTGCAGACTATGTGCCTGATTTTGATGCCATTATCGGCCCGTTCCTTTATACATCATTTGATGAGTACCTTGCTATGACCAAGTCGGATCTTGTGAACAATCTTAAAAAAGAAGCGCTGGAAAAACATGGCATCCGTGTTCTTTCGCTGGATTGGGTGTTTGGGTTCCGCAGCATGATGCTGAAAAAGGCCGTTAAAGAGCCGAGCGACATGCGGGGGCTTAAAATCCGTGTACCGACAAGTCCTATGTACACCCTTTCCCTTGAGGCAATGGGTGCAAATCCTATCGGTATGCCCTATCCTGATACCTATTCTGCAATTCAGCAGGGGGTTATCGATGGTGTAGAAGGTTCAATCCTGACCTATTGGGGTACCAAGCAGTATGAAAACGTAAAAGAATATTCGCTTACCCGTCATATCCTTGCCGTTTCCTCTATCGTTATTTCTGAAAAATGCTGGCAAAGCCTTACGCCGGAGCAGCAGCAGATTATTACCGAAGAAGTGCAGAATGGTACTGATGATAACCTAAAAGCTACCCTTGAGCTTGAAGGTTCCTATGCTGAAAAGCTTAAGGCAGAAGGCGTACATTTCCATGAGGTAAACGCTCCTGCATTCGCCGAAGCAGCGTCTGTAGTGTATACTAAGTTCCCAAAATGGACTCCCGGTATTTATGATAAGATTCAGGCTGAACTTAAAAAGATTAGAGCAAAATAAATATTATTTTATTCATTAGCATATCTGGGGAACTGTTTTAAAAATAAAGCGGTTCCCTTTTTTAGCGTGCATTGAGGGAGTTCTGTTGATGCTTAATAAAAATAATTTAAATGATTTAAAAGATAATTTTGAATTGTATCTGGGCGGCATATTTATCATGGTTACAGTGGTTACCGTGATAATTAATGTCTTTACCCGTTATGTATTAAAGTTTACGTTTATCTGGGCGGAAGAAATTTCGGTAACCTGTTTTGTGTGGACTATATTTTTAGGGGCCATCGGTGCTTTTAAGCATAGAATGCTGATGGGTGTGGATTTTTTACTACAGGTAACAAAGGGTAAAACCCGTACGGTGATAGAGCTTCTCAGTAATATATGTGTGTTTATTGTGGCGATTGCAATGTGCGGTATGTCGTTTACCTATGTGATGAATTCCAAAAAAATTACTGCAGCGTTACAGATTTCGTATACATGGATTAATATTTCCATTCCGATTTCGTTTATTATGATTTCTATTTATGCCGTTATTAATCTTATCAAAAATATATCAAAGATTTGTAAAAAATCAGTTATTCAAAATACCCCGCAGGAGACTGTGTAATGCTTCATCCCATGTTCCCTATCGCTATTCTGTTTACTTTGTTTTTTCTCAATGTTCCGATTGCCCTTTCATTGATCGGCGCATCGCTCTATTATTTTGCTTTTATTAACACTGGTGTGCCTATGTCTATGGTGGTACAGCAGTTTACTACGGCCGTTGAATCCTTTCCCTATCTTGCAGTACCCTTTTTTATCATGCTTGGCTCGGTAATGAACTATTCGGGGATTAGTGATAAATTGATGGATATGGCAGAAGTACTCGCAGGGCACCTCAAAGGAGGTCTTGCGCAGGTGAATTGTTTGTTGAGCGCTTTGATGGGCGGTATTACCGGCTCAGCAAATGCGGATGCCGCTATGGAATCCAAAATTCTGATTCCGGCGATGCTTCGTAAGGGCTTGCCGCTTGGCTTTGCTTCTGCGGTTACGGCAGCATCGTCGTCAGTTAGTCCTGTTATCCCTCCCGGAAACAATTTGATTATCTATGCGATGATCGCAAATGTTACCGTAGGTGATATGTTTCTTGCCGGTTATACGCCTGGTCTTTTAATGACGGCCTCTCTTATGATTACCGTTTACATTGTTTCAGTGCGGCATAACTACGCGCCTACACGGGAAAAGATGGCAAGTATCGGCGAAATAGGCAAACAAACGTTAAAATCGAGCTTTGCGCTGATCATTCCCTTTGTCATTATCCTTGGTATGCGTATGGGCGTTACGACTCCGACGGAAGCCGGAGGGGTTGCGGTATTGTTTGCATTGGTTGTAGGGCTTATTGCGTATAAAAAGCTGCGGTGGCATCATATTCCTATTATCTTAAAAGAAACGGTACAGAGCACCGGGTCTGTTATGCTGATCATCGCAGCAGCAAAAGTATTCGGCTACTATATGACGAGTGAGCGCATTCCTCAGATGATTACGTCAGGGCTACTGTACATAACGCAGGATAAATTTAGCCTGCTTATGGTTATTAACGCCTTGCTGCTGATTATCGGTATGTTTATCGAAGGTGGCGCAGCGCTCGTGATCTTAGCTCCGCTGCTTGTTCCGGCAGTGCTTTCACGTGGGGTAGACCCCTTGCATTTCGGTGTCATTATCATCGTTAATATTATGATTGGAGGCCTTACTCCGCCTTTCGGCTCTATGATGTTTACGGTGTGCTCGATAGTAAACTGTAAATTTCAGGACTTTTTAAAACAGGTGTGGCCTTTCATTATTGCATTGCTTATCGTATTGGTTATGGTAACGTATTCGGAAACCGTTGCGCTTGCTATTCCTGAGCTTTTCGGCTATGTACCTATTCATACAGCGCAGTAGTGCTTTAAGCGGTTGAAAGGGCACCTGCAAAAAACCTTGTTGAGTTTTTTGCAGGTGCCCGAAAGTATACCTGGTGCAGTTGCTCTGATAGGACGATTGTTTTGACTTATTTTATTGAAACCTACGGGTGTCAGATGAATTTTGCGGAATCCGCATCGGTTGAGCAGCTTTTGCACAGCCGCAACTGGCATGCGGCGGAAAGCATTGACGTCTGTAACTTGCTTATTGTTAATACGTGCTCAGTACGTATTACTGCCGAAACGCGTGTATTCGGCCGGCTTAGCCTGTTTTCTGCCATGAAAAAAAAGAGACCCTTTGCAATTATGCTTATGGGCTGCATGGCAGAACGCTTGCACGATACGATTAAAAAAGATTTTCCTCAATTAGATTATGTGGTAGGTATGTTTGAAAGGCAGTTTTTTTCTGCTATTTTTGAGGAAATAGAAGCTAACTATAATAATGTTGCTGCCTCGGTATGCATATCGCCGGTATCGATAGCAACACAAGGGTTTGAAAAAGAGCAGGCAATGCTTGCGGTTTGCGGCCCTGCGGTTGGTAGCGAGCAGTATCATTTCGCTGCATGCTCATACACCGAGGGGGCTTTCCAAAGTTTCGTTCCTATTATGAACGGCTGCAATAATTTTTGTACGTACTGCATTGTGCCATATGTACGGGGCAGGGAGGTGTCCCGGCCGGTAGAAGCTATTTTACAGGAAATCGAGTTTCTCAGCGCAAAAGGGGTAAAAGAGATTACGCTACTGGGGCAAAATGTGAATTCGTATCGGGGAAAAGACCCTATAACGGGTGCCAGTATTGATTTCCCTGCTTTATTGCAGCGGGTTGCGGCAGTATGTGCCGAGCATAACAGCGTGCAATGGATACGGTTTATTTCAAGTCACCCCAAAGATATGTCTGATGCGCTTATAGCTGTTATAGCAGAGCAAAAACGGGTATGTAAATCGGTACACTTACCGGTGCAGCATGGCTCGAATGCAGTGCTGCACCGCATGAATAGGCATTATACGGTGCAGCAGTACCGCTTGTTGGTACAAAAACTGAGACAAAGCATACCCGATATTGTGTTAACAACGGATATTCTGATTGGGTTCCCTGGCGAAACTGAAGAAGAGTTTGCACAGACTTTACAACTTATGGAAGAAATACAGTTCGATTCTGCTTTTATGTATCATTACAACCCGCGAGAAGGTACCAAAGCCTTTAATTTCCCTAACCGTATTCCCGATACGGTAAAGATACAGCGGCTGCAACAGGTTATCGAGGTGCAAATGCGTATTACCGAAGCCAGAATGCGCAACCGTTTGGGCCGCTGTGTAGAGGTATTGATAGAATCTCCTTCCCGTAATGACCCCACTGAGCTTTTCGGCCACACTGAACAAGGAGAGATGGTGGTTCTTGCTGAAAAATGCGATTCAAGTTATATTGGACATATTGTACGAGCTGAATTACTTGCAATAAAAGGAAAAACGTTCAGAGCTCAAGTATGTAAACCTGTTTAAACTTGGAAGAATGACAAACGGCTACGCATTACAAGGAGGGATACGATGTTTGGAAAAATACTCTATTTTATTAGTATTAGTTTTTTGCTTATATTTATGGGGGCTAACCTGAATAACCGTTGTGATATTTCTCTCGTTATACGGGTGTTTAAAGATGTGCCCATTTTTTTAAGTATGATGCTTTCATTTTTGCTGGGGAATATTGCAATGATCCCATTTTTAATTGGCAGTCGTAATAAAATAAGGAAAGCAGAAAAACAAGCTACTGCTTATCCCGCAGTAAAGACAGTGGAATTGAAAACCCCAAAGCGTTCATGGTTTGGCAGAAAAAAAACGGAAGCTAACTTTGCAAATGCGCTGCAGGAGGCAGATGAGCCTACTCAACAAAATACCGTTGATCAGTCTACTGTTCAGCACGTATAGCCGCTGATGCATCGTGTAGCTATATGTAAAATCTCTCTGGTGGCGCTCATGGTATCTGTGGGTGCATACCTTGGTGCTGCTGATTTACCTTTGCAAGTGCATGCGCTTGCAGAGCGTGCGTTTCATCATGGGCACGAGAAAGATATTATTCAGACCTTTGAAAAAGAGATCCCCGCTTTGCTTACAGCCGAAGAGCAGTGCCAGGCGTGGCAGATAGTAGCTCAGTATGAGGAGCACCAACGTTTGTATGCGGCGGCGGCGGCGCATTATCAGAAAGCAGCATATTTGAGTAGTGCCCATGCTGATCGCTTGTCTCTTGCTGCAGTACGTGCATTGTTGTGCGGTGGTGAAGTGCAGCGTGCCCGTGTGCTGTTAACCAATACCGCAGCATACCAAAGCAGGGATGAATCTAATCAGGACTATGTGATGAGCGCTGTATATGAAACGTGGCTTTTGCTTGCAGAAAATAAGGCTGCTCAAGCGCTGCCGCTCATAAAAACGTATAGCAAAAAAAAAAATTTTTAACATATCGCGCCGCTTTGCTTTTTACTTTATGGTGGGCTGATAATGATGAAACGGCGCGGGAGCGACTGATAAACGAGTGTTACGATAGCCTTGAAGCCGCTGCGGTGCGGGGTACGGTTATCATTCAACCGTCTGCCTTTTGGTACTTAATGCCAAAAACAGCCACACCGGTTGTAGAGCCTGCAATAGTAAACACGCAGCCTACGCAGCGAGCTAAACCATTATATTATCAGCTTGGGTTTTATAAAACCAAGCGGTATGCTGACGTTCTTATGGATGACTTACGGGCAAAACGATTCATCCCTTGCATAAAAGAAGAAACTAGAGCGAGCGGTACCGTATACTATGTGGTATTTGTAGAAGAAGATGAAACAAACACTATCGGTGATAAGTTAAAAAGTGCAGGTTATGAAACAGTTCCCGTATTTCCGTGATCGTTATTGTCTGGCGATGTGCTTTGTAAGCGTGTGCTGTGTGGTATGTTGGACAGGGTGTCGTTCCGCTGCGTCCCCAGAACGCCACAAGCCCGCTGATGTAGAAGAGATTGGTGCTGCCTATTTTTCTCCCTATCCGGCCAGTTTGCATACTGAGAAAATGCAGTTTCAAGTGGATGCAGCGCTGCCACTTTCTTCTAAAGACGCTGATTCTGGCATCTTACCTGATAATACTATTCCCTTTATTGCCTATAAGGGGCAGGCGTTGATCTATTTTATCACCGATAATGCGGCAGCATTTGATTTGTACATAAATAACGTTCGTATTCCAACTGATGCGATATGCGCGCAAAAGCATATATGCTTGGATGCTTCAGAATATATAAAAAACGGACGAAATATCTTGTATGCAGCGCGCATACGATCGCAGCCGACTTTACCAGGGACGAAAATACTGAAACCTTCTGTGCGTATTAGAATTCCCTATCCGGTTATTCAAGCGGACCCTTTCCATGCAGATTCTCGTTCTGCACCTAAAGATAGTTATTCGTCTGAAACTTTGCAGCTGCTCGATCAACTCATTAATGCGGAAGTGGCCAATGGCTTTCCTGGTGCGCAGCTGGTTATCGTTAAAAACGGTACGCTTATTAAGAATGCTGCATACGGGGTAGTGAGTACGGTGGACGTCAGTGGAAGGTCGCTTAAAGAGCCTATTCCGGTAACAGAGGATACGCTCTTTGATGTTGCAAGTAATACGAAGATGTATGCGGTTAATTTTGCCGTTCAAAAGCTGATTGTAGAAAAAAAACTGTTTTTAAACGATACCGTGCAACATTTTTTTCCCGCATTTGAGGATGATAAAAAAGCAAAAATCAAAGGGAAAAGTACTATTACAGTTTTTGATCTTTTAACACACCAATCAGGGCTACCGGCAGGCGGCGCATACTATAAAAAAATTCAAAGAATGAAAGCAAAGGAGCGAAAGCTAAAAAGGAAGCGCTTGCATACATTAGATTTGATGATGAAAACACCTTTAACCTATCAGCCGCGTTCACAGCTTGTATATTCTGATATCCATTACATGCTGCTGACCTTTATTATTGAAAAAATAACCGGTATGCCGCTTGATACCTATGTGGGGCAGCATTTTTATAAACCGCTTGAGCTTTCCCGTATTTGTTTTAAACCGTTGGAACACGGCTTTGAGCTTGCAGAAATTGCAGCAACGCAAATAAATGCCAAAATGAGAGGGGGTAACGGCAGTAGCACAAAAACAGCGCTCATTCATGGGGTAGTCCATGATGAGGAAGCCTATGATGCAATGGAGCAAGTGAGCGGTCATGCAGGCCTTTTTGCGAATGCTAAAAGTTTGGCTGTTTTGGCTCAGCTGCTGCTGAATGGTGGTGGATACGGCACCACGCAGTTTTTTAATCCTGCCATTGTGGGCTATTTTACCGCACAACAAAGTCGTTTTTCCACCATGGGGCTTGGGTGGCGGCGACAGGGGGCGCAGGAGTATAGCTGGGCATTTTCTTCTTTTGCATCGGAATACAGTTTTGGGCATACCGGCTGGACCGGTACACTCACGTTTATTGATCCTGTAGAACATTTGATCGTGATTTTACTCACTAATGCCAAGAACACCCCACCTGCAAAGGTATCCCGTACGCGGTTTGAGGGGGATTACTACCTTATTAAACAGTATGGCGCGATTTTAAGTTTTATTTATGAGGCATTTCGGCACCCTGATTCGTATCAATTAGACAGCATGTTGATCGAGCTTGCAGAAAAAAAGTACGCCATGCTGATGGATATAAAAGCCTTTCATACTGACGGTTATATTGGAGATATGGCCGCTATTATGCAAACCATACAGCAGCGCGCCCAGCACTCGCTGCCGTTACAGCACTTCTTACAAACGGAGAGCGCTGCCCGTATTACCGAAGCTATTGCCGGTTTTAACCGCAAATAGCCGCAAGCACCGCAAACACCGGCCGGTGCTTCTTACAGCTCATGCACCACACCTTCGGTAGTGCACATAAAAACGCGCGGCGTTTTTTGAGTAAAAAAGCCATTTTCAATGACGCCCGGTATTGTATTTAGTTCCTGTTCCCATTTAACCGGGTTAATTTTTTCATGCGCCGGCCATTTGATATCCAAAATAAAATTACCGTTGTCGGTAACTACGGGGCCCTTTTTTCGCACACCTTCCCGCAGCACCATGGAAACGCCGTACTGCGCAAGACGATGCATGATGCTGAGCCGCGCTTCTGGCACAATTTCGACGGGGACAGGAAAGTGTTCGCCGAGCATTTTTACTCCTTTGCTTTCATCGCTGATTACGACGAATACATCGCTATTATAGGCGATGATTTTTTCGCGCAGCAATGCGGCCCCCCCTCCCTTTATGAGGTTTTTTTTGGGATCAATTTCATCAGCGCCGTCGATGGTGAGCTCTACGTGTCCGTTGATTTTTCCTGAGCTTAAGGAAAAGATAGGGATCCCCAATTCTTCGCAGGCAATTGAGGTTTGAAAACTCGTGGGAACCGCGGCAATGTTCTGCAGTGTTCCGTTTGCGATATAGTCAGCAAGCCGCTTTACCGCCGGCAGTGCGGTGGAACCTGTCCCAAGTCCGATTTTCATGTCTGAATGGATAAGTTTTTCTCCTATGAGAGTATCAATGGCTGTTTGTGCAACCCGTTTTTTTTGTTCATCGCTACTGAGAGTATTACTCATACGGTTCTCCTGTAAATAGTTCAAATTGTTGCTGTGCTTGGTAGTACAGCATGGTATATCCGTTTAAAATTTTGCAGCCTGCTTTTTCTGCACGCTGCAGTAGGGTAGTTTTTTCAGGGGCATATATAATATCAAGCACGTATTCGCTGCCGGAAAACTGATAAAACGGCAGTGGGTCTTCCCCTTCTGCGGTACCGATAGAGGTGGTTTGAATGATCAGTGCTGAGTATTTTTTTAATGTGGAGGCTGCTGAAAGGTCGAGCGGTGCCCATTTAAAATGGTAGCGGGAGGCGATAGCGTCTGCCTTCCTGGTATTGCGTCCAAAGATACAAGCCTTGCCATGGAGCAGGTACACTGCTTGTGCTACTGCATGGGCGCCGCCGCCGGTACCGATAATAGCCACTCGCTTGAACCGGAGATTCGATCGCTTTAACAATGCCTGAATTGCTTTTGTTACTCCATATATATCGGTGTTAAACCCGCGTCGCATCGTTTGTGCACATACTACCGTGTTTACCGCTTTGCATTGGTCAACTTCGGGGGCTGTCCAATGTAAAAAGGGTCGTATCTGGAATTTGAATGGATTGGTTACCGAAAAACCGGCAAGCGGCGCGCTTTCTGCAAACCGGATGGCTTGTTCAATATGCGGTGCCGACAGGGGAATGTACACGGCGTTTATATTTTTTGTATGATAGCCTTGGTTATGAATAAGTGGGCTCAGGCTTTTTGCAGTGTTTGCTCCTACCACGCCGTAAATTCGAGTAGTCTCATCAATCGACTTAAAACGGTAGAGGGTATGCAGCGTAACGGGATCGATACAGCTATCTTCAATATTGTGACGCTTGCTATATTCAGGTGCCATGGTGTACACAATGGATGAGCCGAGGCGGTTTGCTAAAATGCGTGAGGGAATGCCGTATCGCCCCATGGCAATAAGGCAGTGTTCTCCACTACACTGAGGAGCTTCAGTGAATAAGCAGGATACATCGTCTAAATTATGCGCCTGATACGCTATTTTAACAATTTCGTGATCAGTACGCCGAATATGTGCTGCTACTGTGCTGATATCAGGGAGCGCACCCTTTAGACGGTGCAGGCTTCGGATAATGCTAATATTGAATGCCTGCGCTGCCGCTTCCAAACTTGGTACATTGAGATCAGATTCAAGGTCGATGTACGCAAAATTGTGGAGCGATTCCTGCTCGGCGAATGCAAGCCCCCGTGCAAAAAGCGTGATGCGGGATCCTTCTCCGCCGCAGAAAGTGCCGCCATCTAACACCCGCCTGATGGTGAGGATGACCGGTATGTGTGCTAGGTGAGGAAACTCTCTAATATACAAGAGCTCTTGAGGTAACAGGCAGTCCGCCCGTAGCTCTGCAATGTCTATGTAAGAGCGGTACTTGTCCAATAGCTGCAAGTCTTTTTCTAGGGTGTTTTCAGCCAGTACCAGGCATATTTTTGCTGGCATCACGCCTGTTCCCCGCTCGCTACGCGCTGAACCTGTAATGCACCAAGCTCTGCAAAAAAGAGCGTTGCTGCTTGGGCCACATTGAGGCTTTCGATTGCGCCGGTGCCGCGTATTTTTACTAAGGTATCGCAGAGCTTTTTTACTTCAGCTGATAAGCCCCGCTCTTCATTGCCGAGCACAAGCGCAACCGCTTCATCCGGTTGTATAATCCTTTGTATATCACTGAGGTTGCGATAAGCGCGGTGATCAGTGCCGATACGGGTAAACTGCCCGCTGCATTGCTTTAAAAATATCTGCGCCGATGGTGTTGTGTAGATAGAAACGAATTCCATACCTCCTTGTGCGATTCTATAGGCGCTGGGGGTGATGCCTGCTTGGGCTTCTTCTGCACTGATGACGATGTTCTCTATGCCGAAAAATGCAGCACTCCGTATAATAGCGCCGAAATTATTGGCATTGCCTACTCTGTCAAGTACTATCACCGTAGCGCCGTCGGCACTCCAGCGTTCTATTGTTTCTTTGGTAACGGGCGGGAGCAGTGGCGTTTGGATCATGGCGACAACGCCTTGATGGTGTACGGACTCACAGAGCTTTTCTAATTCGGTATCGGAGGATACAAGACGATACAGCCGTTTTTGCTTGGCAAGGTAGGTGCACGTTTTGCCGAAAGTTGGTGCTCGGCGTGCGGTAAAAAATAAACGGAAAATTTTTTCAGGGTGTTGTGCTGCCAGCGCTTTTACTGCTTCAAACCCGCAGACAGCCAATTCTTTTTCGTACATACCAGTATTTTACCGTAAATGCGATAAAAAAAAAAGGCTCTTTTTAGGTATAGAATATAAAGAGCCTTTCAAGTGTGCCGCGCAGCTTCGCTCATGGGGAGTTCTCAGCGCTTTTTTAAGCAGTGCGGGAGTTTTTACTACAGTGTAGTATAGTCAGCTTTTACTATAGGGCGCTTATACTGCCTGAGCCTGAAATACTTTGGGATACCGTGGGGGTGCCTTTATAACGGACAGTGCCTGAGCCGCTGATGTCTACGTTTAACTTTTCTGTAACCCATAACTCTGCCGAGCCGGATCCTGAAATAGAAACATCCGCAGTGGCGACTTCTAAATTTGCGGTGTGGATTTTTCCAGAACCTGACACAACCGCCGTCATAGTTTTTGCTTTCCCTGTTGCGGTAAAAGTGCCTGAACCAGAGATTGTCGGCTTTATATTGTTTGTGATGATATTGTCAGCCGTAATATCGCCGCTTCCGGAAAGATCTACCGATAAATCGCTTTCGGGTCGGTTAAATCCCGAGATGGTGCCGGTGGTAGAACCGCTGCCACTTACTTGCGTTAAAACCGGCATAGTAATAGAGAGTCGCCCTACGGCATTCGGACATTTGGGGCTTAATACAGTATACCCCTGCTTGGTTTTGAGATGCAGGGTATTGTCTGCAACATGGATATCAAAAAAATCGAAGAGGTTTTCATCCGATTCAATGTTGATTGAAAAAGTTTCGCTGTAGGTGATTGCTACTTTCCAGCTGCCGCTAACGGCAACAGCATTGAAATCGCGGTAGGGAAACGTTTGCGTTTTTCTTATTCCGTTTCCCATAACAGTAGTATTCGAATATGATGAGCAGCTTGTACATAAAAAGAGTGTCATAGCGGCAGCACTGACCGCGTTGATTATTGATTTATGCATATATAACCTCCTATAGCTATGAGCATAGTTATACAGGGAACATCGAAAAACTGCAAGCCTATCCGATAGGCGAGGCCTGTTCTCATCATGCCGTAAGAGGTAGTGTGTCTTCCATATGAATAAAATTTCTGATGCGGATGCTCTGATAAAACTTGCGTATCTTTCTTGCAAATTTTTTCTCTCTGTGATATAATCCCTTTTATAATGATTTTATAAACTATTATTTTACAGGAGCAGAGGGTTGACAATTATGAAAA
>JBQNBR010000036.1:0-19135 GCA_052169815.1 Treponema sp. | reverse complement strand
CCGCTAGACATGGCGGGTGATATGATGTCAGTTTGTGTCCGTTAGCCTAGACAGGCCTATCAAGCCCTATAGTTTTCGCAATTGGTGAATAAGGCTCTTAAAATCTTTGGGATAGTCGGCCGTTATACACAACTCAGTATGCTGTTTCGGATGAATACATTCTATACGGGCCGCATGCAAGGCAAGGCGCCGGATGAGCGGCCGCTCTGTGTAAGGATCACCGTGCCATTTGGATTTGAGGGCGGAAAGGTATACCGGCTCCTTACTGCCGTAAAGCGGATCGCATACGATGGGATACCCCGACTGTGCTAAATGCACCCGTATTTGGTGCGTCCTGCCGGTAACCGGCCGAGCTTCTATGAGCGTAAATTGCCGATATGCTTCAAGGACGGTACACATGGTAACTGCTTCTTTGCCCCGACGCTTATCAACGATAGTCCGGTGTAAGGCATCGCCATCCGCCCGAAGCGGCAGTGTAACGGTAAACGTTTGACTGCGCACACAGCCATGCACCAATGCATGATAGGTTTTATGCACCGCTCTGTTTTGAAAAGCAGTATTCAACGCACGGTGTGCTTCAGCATTGCGTGCATAAATAAGGACGCCCGAAGTATCTTTATCTATCCGGTGTACCGCATAGAGTACACTCTGCTGATTGGCCTTCTTAAGCGCTATTTGCAGTAGCACATCCAACCGCTCTGCTTCGGTATCCCAACGGTCAGCGGCAACTAATAAGCCAGCGGCCTTGTGCACGGCAATAAGGTCTTCATCTTGATAGAGTATGGTAAACGGTTGTGTTTTCATAAACAGGTTTCTTCCTTAAATTACGCTAATGACGCCGGTAGTGCCCGGATATTGCCGCAAAAATCCAATACATTCCGTATAACAGGATAGTTCAGGGAGTATAGACGGCACGTGATAGGACGGAGAAAGCAAAATATGAGCGTCAAGCGCTGCATAGAAGAGTGCAGTATAGCTTGCTTGATCTATTTTAGGGAACAGGTAACAAGCTTTTTGTTCCCACAATGGCTGTACCAACGTTTCAAGTATTTGCCGCTGCCGTAGGCTTTTGCTTTCCTTTTTACCGTCTACCTGTGCAGTACCGTGAGCTCCGTCCCCAGGTTTTAGCTGCTTTTGCAAATCAAAAAAAGCCCGCGCAATACTCCAGGCAAGCGGTGGAAACAGCGAGTCTGACGGCGGCAGTGCACTGCTTGCTTTTTTGGCAGCAACAAACCCGTATGGCGAAGGATATACCGATGCAAGCAGCACCGCGTCTGCAGTAGTATCGCATAAAAAAGGGCGCCACAGCGGTGTCGTGCCTTGACGGTCATAGCCGTAGGCAGTATAAAGATGGTCACACGCCTTTTCTACCGAAGCATACCATCGAATAACCGGATAATCGGGCAGTACGGCTTTTATCGCTTTTTCAAGCTGATACTCCGCCTTGGTGGGGAGAAAACCGGTTAATCCGCGGTCAAAAAAATGCTTGGCCGCAAGATTCAGCTGTCCTGTCTTACGCCCCAGAATAGACATACCGCCGTCTAGGTACAAATCAAGCAACCGGACATTTTTTTCAGTATAGAGGTAATACCCCCTGCCCCGTTTGACATTGCCGTAACGCGTGCGTATTTCAGTATATATATCGATCATATGCCCCCATCATGACACAAGCAAGCAAAAACTACAACGTCTACTATTGTATCTTAATATCCTCGCAAATATTCTGCTCGGTATCGCAGTCAAAGTAGCGTGCTTTGGTCATATCGGGGACAAACGCGAGCGTATCGCCTATATTGGCTTCAATCGTATCAAAGGTACGGGCTATAACCTGCTGATGGGTAGAGGAAAGATACCAATGAGTTTCGGCGCCGAGCGGTTCTTTTACGGTGATTTTTAAGTGCATACAATCAGGCCGGTTTTCCTGCGGAGCAACAAGCGTTAAATCTTCGGGGCGGATGCCGAAAAACACATTTTTCCCAAGATACTTCTTGAGGCATTCCTGCTGATCAGCGGCGGGATGCAGCACAAAAGAACCTTCATCGATGGCAACTGCCCCTCCCTGCTCCACGACTTTTACGCTTAAAAAGTTCATAGGAGGAGAGCCTATAAAACCAGCCACAAATTTATTAATCGGATGATTATAGAGGTAGAGAGGAGCACCGATTTGCTGCACTTTGCCGTCTTTCATTACTACGATTTTATCTCCCATCGTCATTGCTTCCACTTGATCATGGGTAACATAAATCATCGTAGCCTTTAAGCGGCTGTGCAGATCAGATATCTCGGCACGCATTTGCACACGCAGTTTTGCATCTAGATTAGAAAGCGGTTCGTCGAATAAAAACACTTTCGGGTCACGAACGATAGCTCGCCCTACAGCCACACGCTGCCTTTGACCACCTGATAAAGCCTTGGGCTTTCTATCGAGTAACCGTTCAATATCAAGAATACGAGCAGCTTCCTGCACTCTTCTTTTTATTTCATTGTCATCGACTTTCCGGATTTTTAAGGCAAATGCCATATTATCATAGACGGTCATGTGCGGATACAATGCATAGTTTTGAAACACCATAGCGATATTGCGATCCTTAGGTGGAACATCGTTCATCCTTTCACCATCAATGAATAAGTCTCCTTCGCTAATTGATTCAAGCCCTGCAACCATACGGAGCGTTGTTGATTTCCCGCAGCCGGACGGACCGACAAACACCACAAATTCTTGATCTTCAATGGTAATGTTAGCATTTTCAACCGCGCGGACTCCGCCATCATATATTTTCCCGATACCTTTTAATTCGACTTTAGCCATAAAGGCCTCCTAAAATTTTGCTGATATGTTAATTATAGTAGGAAAAAAAGAGCATGTCAAACATGACTTATGTGCTGACAATAATGCAATAATAGTATAAAATACAGGCTATTAATCGAGCAAATTCCTATACTTTATGGAAAATAATCGGCGTTCTCGTAAAAAGATACTCTTTTTTTATATAAAGAACCCGATAATAAGGAAACAATGATGCAGATTTTTTACAGTATTTTTAAAACTCGATTTATTGTATTATTCTCCTTAGCTTTTGCTATCGCCTTTGCAGATTCTGCAGACTTTGAGCTCGGCGGCAAGGCTGGCTGGGGGCTTTTACAATATACCGAAAATATACAAATTTCACCGGGAAAGTACGGACAAGCGGGCATTCAGCTACGGAGCTCAATTCCTAAAATCACACAAAAAACGGACATGTATATCAGCTTTGACACCCCTAATATTATGGAAGAAAGCGGATCCTATACGGTTGCTGCGTCCAATACCCGTTTTGCAGGAGATAATCAATCAAAATTCGGTACCGGCGCCGGCGTTTGCAGTCCGCATACGAAAGTGGCAGGCCTTGTCCTTACGCCAAAAAAAGATGCATTTTTTTCAGGAGGCGGCAGTGTAGGCTCTTTCACCATTGAATTTTGGATTGCCCCCGCGGTTTCTGAAAACGGCAGCGTTATTCTCCAGTGGCAGTCAGCGTATTTTCAAGATAAGCACTTAGTGGATCAATACATTATTGCACAAATCCTACAGAACAAGCTCGAATGGAATTTTTTCAACATTTGGCAGGGCAAGCAACAAGACGGTATTTTTATTAACTTAAAAGGGACCTCTACGCTTATACCTTCTCAATGGTCGCATCACCTTGTCTCCTACGATGAAGAAACCGGACTGCTGGAATACCGTATGAACGGGCATACCGAAAGTATTATGTACATCACCGAAAACGGCAGAGAAAGCGATGCCGTGTTACCTTCACAGCTTGGGCATGAAGCCAATGTATTTATTGGACTGCATTATACCGGTATGATCGACGAGCTCAAAGTAACCCGCCAATTCACGGAACCGTATTCAGCCGAAGAACAGGCGGGCCTTTTTGACCGCTACAATGCCCAAGGAGGACGTTTTGAGTCGCTCATTTTTGACAGCGGGGGCTCTCTTTCCGAAGCCAAGCGCATGCACATCACCGTAGATAAACCGTACCAAACAGAGGCGGTCTTTTTCATTCGGTCAGGAGAAAACCGTTACTCGTGGACCAATACCGTTCCTGCTTGGAAACCGGTACGGAATGGAGAAACCATAACAGGCGTAAAGGGGCGGTTCTTTCAGATTGCCGGGAATTTATACCCTGATGCCGATGGGCAAAAAACGCCGCTTCTTCATTCCATCCAACTGGAATACGACAAAGATACCGAACCGTTACCACCTGCACGTGTATTCGCTAAAGCCCATAACGGCAGCGTGACCCTCTCGTGGACTGCATCAGTGGATTTTGACGTAAAAGGCTATATGATCTACTTTGGCAACAGGAAAGGCCAGTATTTTGCAGAAGGCTCTCCTATCAATGCGGGCAAGGCGCTCTCATACACCATCCCCAATTTAGAAAACGGGAAAATGTATTTTTTTGCGGTAGCCGCATACGACGACGAAGAGGGCAAACGCACTGGATCTTTTTCGCGGGAAATATGGATTAGACCGCGTGAAGAATAACACTCGCTGATGGCAGTAAAAAAGCCCGCTTTAATCAGGTTTTGCACAAAGCACCCTGCACATGTATTTGAAAAGCGAACCGGTAAGCAAGGGTTACCTCGAAAAGCTAACGTTTTCCGGAGTTCTCATATAACCATTACGCTATAAAGGAAGATGAAAATGGATCTACATCGTTATATTGATCACACATTATTGAAGCCCAACGCCACTGAACCGGAAATTATAGGGCTCTGTAAAGAAGCCAAAGAGCATCAATTTGCTTCCGTTTGTGTTAATCCCTGTAATGTTGCCTTAGTTAAAAAGGAACTCGCACAAAGCGGCGTTAAAACGTGCAGTGTAATCGGCTTTCCTTTTGGAACCCATACTACCGAAGTCAAATGTATGGAAGCTGAACGCGCCATTGCGGACGGCGCCGATGAAATTGATATGGTTATCAATGTAGGCAAGCTGCTTGAAAAAAATACGGCGTATACCGAAAAAGAAATAAGCGCTTTAACACAGGTTTGTCACGCCAAAAAGGTCTTGCTCAAAGTGATCGTAGAAACCTGCTATTTAGCTGAACAGGATATTGCAGCAATCTGCGCAATTATCGAAAAATGCGGGGTAGATTTTATTAAAACCTCCACCGGATACGGATCCCGCGGTGCGTCGCTTGAGGATATCCAGCTGTTCAAAAAATATTTGCACAAGGATACCAAAATAAAAGCATCAGGAGGCATCCGCACCCGTGAAGACGCATTACAGTACATCGAAGCGGGATGCTCACGTATCGGAACAAGCAACGGAATCAAAATAATTCAAGGATAGGTACATGAAAACGCTTGCATATCTCAAAGCCCAGCCTAAATCAGATACCCATAACCATCTTAATTTAAGCATGAATTACAAACGGTATAAAAGGTGGGCAGGCATAGTCATCCCAAATTTCCCCCGTCAAATGAAAGGTTTGGATGAAATGCACGAGGTAATAAGCAACTATACCCGCCCCCGCTGCCAAACAGCCCTTGATGTAAAGGCCTTATTTGAAATGTCTATTCAAGATGCTATCGCTGATAATGTAGTCTGGCTTGAAACATCGGTAGATATTGGTTTCATTAAGCACTATGATAATGACCTCGATCATTTTTTAACGGACATACAGACATTAGTACAACAATACAGCGATCGCATTGAAATACGGCCTGAACTTGGGCTGCCCAAAACGCTTACCCGTTCTTTTATCGATGAGTGGGTACCAGCGATGTTTGCAAGCGGTATTTTTAAAAATATTGACCTATACGGCCCTGAAATTTCAGATAATATGGAAGATTTTATCTATATTTTTGAATTGGCAGGGCAGCATAAGCTCAAAAAGAAAGCGCATATCGGGGAATTTTCCGATGCGCAATCAGTACGGACCTTTGTAGAAATGCTGAATCTGGACGAAGTGCAGCATGGCATAGGTGCTGCCGGCGATGATGCGGTGCTGCAGTTTCTTGCTGACCGGAAAATACGCTGCAATGTATGCCCTGCTAGCAATGTGATGCTCTCGGCAGTACCATCCTTGCAGCAGCACCCCATAAAAAAAATGATAGATGCCGGCGTCCCCATCGGATTAGGTACCGACGATTTGTTGTTTTTCGGTAAAACCAATAGCGAGCAGCTGTATGATATGCTTGCATGCAACCTGATCACCGATTCCGATGCGGAAAAACTGCTCGCAGTACGGAATACCTAAGCCTATTTTATCGCAACCATGAGTGCCATGATATCAGATGGGCGGATTCCCTGAATGCGGCTCGCCTGTCCAATCGTTGTAGGCATTACTTTTTTAAGCCTTGCGCAGGATTCAACCGACAAACCCGAAATCAAATCGTAATTTATCTGCGCTGGAATACGGTGCGTTTCCATTTTTTTCATTTTTTCAATCCGCCGCTCTTGCGCTATGATATAGTGCTCATATCGTATTTCCAATACTGCCGACTGTATAACCTCCTGCGGATACTGCTGCAAAGCCTGCCCATCTACACGGCTCACCAGTTCAAGCGGAACAAGCGGATCGTGCAAGCTGTCTGCCAAGGTTTTTCCCCTATGCCGCGCCAAAAGCGGTTCTTGCTCCGCCATATCCGCCGTAATTTTCTGCTGCTGCCAGTGTGCAATCAGCTGTTGCCTCAGGCTGCATTTTTCGTGCAAGCGGCTCACCGCACTTTCATGCTGTAAGCCCACCGCGTAGGCGCGCTCCGTAAGGCGCTCATCGGCAGTATCGTGGCGCAAGGTTAAGCGGTATTCGGCACGGGCGGTAAACATGCGGTAAGGCTCATCCACACCCTGCGTGATTAAATCATCGATCATCACCCCGATATACGCCTCATCGCGGCGCAGTACAAAAGGACTATACGCTTCGCTTGCGTGCCGAAGGCTGCGCGCATGCAGTGCGGCATTGATACCGGCAATAATCCCCTGCCCACCTGCTTCCTCATATCCCGATGTGCCATTAATCTGCCCTGCCGTGAATAAGCCTGCAAGCGAACGGGTTTGCAGATCAGGCCCGAGCTGTACGGGAGAGAGCACTGCATAGTCAACCGCATAGGCAGGCCTACTGATCACCGCATCGGCAAAACCGGTAATAGTACGCAGCATCGCATCCTGCACATCTTCCGGCAGCGAGGAGGAAAAGCCGTTAATGTATAATTCATCACTCATCAAGCCCTCAGGCTCTATATACAGCTGGTGCCGCATCCGATCGGGAAATTTCCGCACCTTATCTTCGATAGAAGGACAGTAGCGCGCCCCAACCGCATGAATTTTGCCTGAAAAAAGAGGAGAGCGGTGAAAGTTCTCCCGAATAACGGCATGAGTGCGCTCATTCGTGTAGGCGGTATAGCATTTTGCTGAAGGGCGGTGGATTTCGGCTGTATCAAACGAGAAGGGGCGCATAATAGCATCGGCCTCCTGCTCCTCCAGCACAGACAGGTCTACCGTTTTCTTAAGTACGCGGCAAGGCGTGCCGGTCTTGAGCCGCATAAGCGTAAAGCCTTTTTGAGCAAGTGCCGATGCAAGCCCCATCGCAGCTTTCTCCCCAAGCCGGCCTTCTTCCGCCTCAAACTCCCCAATGTAGATTTTACCGTCCAAGAATGTACCGGTTGTCAGCACTACCGATCGAGCAGTGATATGCCTGCCCCGCGCAGTAATAACACCCTGCACTGCGTTGCCTGCTTCAAGAGCCCCCTGATGCGCTGTGATAATATCTACCACCGTGTCCTGATACATATGCAGCCTGCTTTCCCGTTCAAGCGTATATTGCGCCGTTTGCGCGTATAAAAACTTATCCGCCTGCACGCGGGGGGACTGCACCGCCGGCCCGCGGCTTTTATTCAGCAAGCGGTACTGTATCATGCAGGCATCGGCAAGCTTCCCCATTTCGCCGCCGAGCGCATCTATTTCACGGACAATATTCCCCTTGGAAACCCCTCCGATAGAAGGATTGCAGGATAACCGCCCGATTGAATCAATGGTTTGCGTAATAAGCAAGGTATTTTCACCCATACGAGCAGCAGCAAGCGAGGCTTCAATACCTGCATGGCCGCCGCCTACCACAATAACATCATAATCTGAATATCGAAATGTCATGGGGTGCATTATAGCGAAAATGGAAATGGTTGTTAAGCAAGATTATCAAGGGTGAACGCACAAAGTTGACAGCTGCATACTTTTACACTATGATATACGATAGTTTTTTTAAAAAGTTCGACGCCTGTTTAAAGACGCCTAGTTATTCGTACGGAGGATTAATGCTCACATGCCGCGTCGGGGTTGTTGATTGTGTTACTATTTTATGGAGGAATTATGAAACTCAAACCGTTTTGCTTTATGCTCGCAACGCTTATGGTGCTTTTCTCAGGCTGTACTAAACAAAAAACACAGCAGAAAGCCGATACATCGGACATAAGCGGTTCCGTACTGATCTACACCTCAATGTATGAGGATATCATTGACAACGTAAAAAAGGAAATAAGCGTACAGTTTCCGCACGTTAAAATCGAATTTTTTCAAGGTGGAACCGGCACGCTTCAATCCAAAATTGCAGCGGAACGGGCTTCCGGTAAGCTCGGCTGCGACATGCTCATGGTTGCTGAGCCCTCATATTCACTTGAACTGAAAGAATTAGACCTTTTACACCCCTATCTTTCCAAAAATGCACAAAACCTGGCGCTTTCCTATGATCCAGAAGGCTATTGGTATCCAGTCCGTATGCTGAATATGATTTTAGCGTACAATCCTGATAAAACCTCAAAAGAGAACGTGGCACAAAGCTTTAAAGCATTTGCAGAAAAAGAATCGCTTAAGGGGCGCATTTCCATGCCGGACCCGCTTAAATCGGGCACAGCCCTTGCGGCAGTTTCAGCTTTTTACGACGCATACGGCGAACCGTTCTTTCAAAAACTACAGGAGCAACAAGTAGCCGTTGAATCCGGCTCTGCAGCAGTCAGCAAACTCGAAAGCGGCGAATACGATCAAATCATGATTCTCGAAGAATCCATCCTGAAAAAGCGGGAAGAGGAGCAATCAACGCTTGAAGTCATTTACCCTGAAGACGGCACCATCGCAATCCCGAGCACCATTATGACAATCAAAGGCGATAAATCAGCGCACAACAATGTTAAAGCCTGCGAAGCTATTACCGACTGGTTCTTATCACCGGCAGGTCAAAAAGCGATTGTTGACGGTTGGATGCATTCAGTCTTGAAAAACCCTGAAAAATATCCCTTTAATGCGCGCCCCTCATCAGAAATACTGTCAAACATACTTCCGATCGATTGGGTGAAAAGCTATAAAAATCGCGATGCATTACGCCGGATGTTCGAAAACTACATTGTGCGGGCTGTAAAGTAACAGATAACGCAAGAACACTTGCTGAAAGATTATGCGTAAAGTTTATTTTGATATAAAATGGATTATTATCCTTTCTATTGTACTTTTTCTGGTTGTCTTTGAGGTTTTCCCACTTTTTTACTTAGTCATCAAATCGTTTTTCCCTGAAGGTGCCTTTTCACTGGAAGCGTTTAAACGGGTGTACGGGTATGACCTCAATAGAGCTGCTGTCCTTAATACGCTCATCACTGCCGGTTGTACCACCGTGCTGGGCGTAGCGATAGCCTTTCCCTTTGCGTTTTTGGTAGGGCGAACAAATCTCTACGGCAAGCGGTTTTTCCGTACGGTATTTGTGGTAAGCTACATGGTTCCGCCCTACGTCGGTGCAATGGCGTGGGCGCGGCTTTTAAATCCAAATGCAGGCATTATCAATACCTTGCTGAAAAACGCATTGCACCTGTCGGCAGCGCCGTTCAACATTTATTCGATGGGCGGGGTTATCTGGGTGCTCAGCTGTTTTTACTACCCTTATGCTTTTATCACCATTTCGCGTGCGATGGAAAAAATGGATCCTTCGTTGGAAGAAGCGGCGCGGATTTCCGGAGCGCACCCGCTGCATATCTTGCGGACTATCACCATTCCGATGATGCTGCCGAGTATTATCGCTGCGGCGCTGCTCGTTTTTATCGCATCAGCGTCTGCATTCGGCATCCCGGCCATCGTGGGAGCGCCCGGCCATATCTATACCGCTACAACCAGAATTATCGATTTTGTACACCTTGGCACCGACCGCGGCTTAACTGATGCCACCACGCTCGCCGTATTTCTCATGCTCATCGCGAACATCATTCTGTACTGCTCCACCTTTATCCTACACGGCAAGCAGTACATCACTATGAGCGGAAAGTCAACTCGTCCCACCATTATCGATCTCGGTAAATGGCGGGTACCGCTCACCTGTTTTGTAGTCCTTTTCACCGTCATTGTGATCATTATCCCCTTTGCATCGGTCATGGCAACCTCAGTTACCGTGAACATGGGTAAACCGTTCATCCTTTCAAACATATCGTTAAAAGCATGGAGCAAGGTATTCCACCGCGCTTCCATCCTCCAATCCATGAAAAACAGCTTTGTTTCTGCGTTTGTTGCAGCCTCAGCCGGCATGATTATATCCTGCACGATGGCCTATTTGCTTGAACGCACGCGGGTAAAGGGGCGACGCATCCCTGACTTTTTGATTACGCTGGGCTCGGGAACTCCGAGTGTAGTTATCGCACTCGCCCTCATCATCACCATGAGTGGAAAATTCGGTATCAATATCTACAATACTCTGTCGATCATGATTATCGCCTACATGATAAAGTACATGCTGATGGGGATGCGGCCGGTAGTCTCTGCGATGGGGCAGGTACATAGCTCGCTGGAAGAAGCGGCGCAAATTGCCGGAGCGGGGTGGCTGCGGATGCTGAAGGACGTGAGTATTCCGCTTATCGGTGCGAGCGTGGTAGCCGGATTTTTTCTGATCTTCATGCCGAGTTTTTATGAGCTTACCATGTCGAATCTGCTGTATTCAGCAAGCACCAAAACAATCGGTTACGATTTATACTACTATCAGACCACCGACAGTTTACAGGTTGCAAGCGCTTTGGCTACGGCAATTTTATTCTTTGTCATTATACTGAATTTTATTCTGAATAAACTGACAAAAGGGAAAATCTCAATATAAGATGAGCCCCTGCTGCTGGAAACAATCCACACGTTTTAAAAAATGCCCTTTATGAGGAGGATGCCGTATGGCTTCAGTTACTATTTCTAATATCACCAAATCTTTTGATAACATAGAGGTATTGCACACGATGAGCGATACCATTGCTGACGGGGAATTCGTCACGCTGCTCGGCCCCTCTGGCTGCGGAAAAACAACCATGCTCAGGCTGATTGCCGGTTTTGAAAAACCAACCACCGGTGAAATGTACATCGGTGACACGCTTGTTTCCAGAGCGGATACCTTTGTACCGCCTGAAAAACGGAAAATAGGCATGGTGTTTCAGTCCTATGCAGTATGGCCGCACATGACCGTGTTTGATAACGTGGTATATCCGCTCAAATTAATGAAAATGTCCAAGGAAGAAATAAAAAAGCGCGGAGAGGCTGTCCTGAAAACCGTGCATTTAAGCCAATACGCGGATAGATTACCGTCTCAGCTTTCAGGCGGACAGCAGCAACGGGTTGCACTGGGGCGGGCATTGGTTGCAGAGCCGGAGATCCTGCTACTGGACGAACCGTTATCCAATCTCGATGCAAAGCTGCGTGAAGAAATGCGGTACGAAATAAAGGAAATCACCCAAAAGCTGAAAATCACTGTTATCTATGTAACGCACGATCAAATCGAAGCGATGACCATGAGCGACCGCATTGTGCTTATCAATCAGGGCACCGTGCAGCAAACGGGATCTCCCATCGAAATGTACAATACGCCGAAAAATCAATTTGTCGCGAACTTTATCGGGCGGGTTGACTTTCTTGCAGGCACTGCCGCAAACGGGTACATCACCATCGCCGGTACCGACCAAACCATTCCCTGCAAGCACAATGAAACGGGAAAAGTTACGGTTGCCGTACGCCCTGAGCGGATTTTGTTTTCAGATACGCCCAAGCATATAAAAGGCACTATCGCTTCTCAGTTCTATTTGGGAGACATCAACGATGTGCGAGTTGCAGTTGGCTCCACAACCCTACGGGTTACTGCACGGGCGTCAACCTATAACACGCTCAAAATAGGCGATACCGTCCATCTTGCATTTGAAGACTACATGGTATTCCCTGATTCAGGAGAAGACTTAACCAAAATCCGTACCTAATACTTAAAGGACTGCCTTGACCGCTACAACCGCACCGCGTTGTGCAGCGTCAAGGTTCAATTTCGCAAAAAAAAGGCTTTTATAACGCTCAGGTTATAAAAGCCTTTAACATCTCCTAGGGGAATTGAACCCCTGTTGTCGGGATGAAAACCCGATGTCCTAACCACTAGACGAAGGAGACGTAATATTCTTATTTTATATAGTAAGAACGCTGTTTTGTCAAGTGGGTATGGATTTTTTCGTCCTTTTTACAAAGCAAGCGTACCAAAAATCTTTTAAGCACTCGCCATTGCGTACCTCTCTACGGTGCGCTTAAATTGATAATAGCACTGCGGAAAAGCTCTTGTTCTTTTGCTACGGGGTCGCTGCCCGATTGCCGCATGGTTTCCGCAATCGCAGTTACCGCATCGGCTGCACGTTTACGCTCGTATCCCATCGCAGTAAGCGCTGCGATAATGTCTTCAAATGGCGAAGGCTGCGGAGCTTGCCGCTTGGATTCATTTACGAGCGTCAGCTGTCCTTTAAGCGTTAACACCATCTTTTGCGCAGTTTTTTTGCCTATACCGGGAATAGCTTGTAAACGGGCAACATCCCCCGCTTCAAGAGCTGTTTCCAAAGCCTTGCTGTCAAGACCGGACAAAATCCTTAAGGCTTGTTTTGGGCCTATGCCGTCTACTTTGGTTAAATCCCAAAAAAGAGCGCGCTCGCGGGGATTGCTAAAGCCGTACAAGCGCATAGCGTCTTCACGGTGGTACAGCCACACATAGACTTTCACCTTGCTGCCGGCTTCCCCAAAGCGGCCCGCATCCAATGCGGAAACAGCGATTTCCCATTCGATGCCGTATGTGTCAACATAGAGCGTATCCGCTGTTTTTTCAGTAAGGATGCCACTGATACTGTTAAACATAGAACCTCCTTAGCGAGTGCCGCGCGCTATGCCCAAACCTTTTCAAAATAGCCTGCTTCCCTATTCGCCGAATAGAACAGAGACGGCCCCCTTCGTTACTGCGGTAACACAGGCTGCAAGCTCAGTGCTGCATTCACACGGGACAGCGCCGCGTACCTGCACCGCCTGAGTAAATACCGTATCGGTAACTGTTACCGGCACATGCGCAATACTGCGCATAATACGCTCGTAATCTTCGTATGCACACTCAAATGAAAACGCTCTTTTTTCGATTAAGGGTTCAAGCTCAGCACAGGCCAACACCGCTTGCACGGCGCCCGTATATGCTTTCACCAGTCCGCCCGTTCCCAGCAGCACTCCGCCGAACCAGCGGGTAATGGTAACAAGGATGTGCGTGATGCCGCTCCCTTTTAATACCGCAAGCGCCGGCTGCCCCGCCGTTCCTGCAGGCTCACCGTCATCGCTGCAGCCGAGCACCTCCCCCTTTTTGCCTATCACAAAAGCGTGCACTACATGCCGCGCATCTCGGTATTGCGCTTTTTGCATCCTTATGCACTCCTTCACCCCTGCGGCATCATCCATGTAAAACGCTTCCGCAAGAAAAACCGATTTCTTGACGGTGATTTCAGATTGAGCGGACCTTTTTAATACCTGCATCAGCGTACGCACTCATGCAGGTGCCCGTGCCGTCTTTGCGCCGCTAACAGGGTATTCTGCAATAGCATTGCAACCGTTAAGGGCCCAACGCCGCCGGGAACCGGTGTAATACAGCCGGCAATCGCCTGCACTACCTCAAAATCAACATCGCCGGTAAGTCGGCTGCCGCTTGGACGAGTGGGGTCTGCAACGCGGTTTATGCCGACATCGATTACAACCGCGCCCTTTTTTACCATATCAGCGGTGATGAAGCGAGCCTTCCCCACCGCAGCGACCAAAATATCCGCGTGACGAGTGTGGCTTGCCAAATGCTCAGTCTTGCTATGGCACAGCGTTACGGTAGCATCGGCATTGGTTAAAAGCGCCGCCAATGGTTTTCCCACAACAGAAGACCTACCGACGATAACCGCATGCTTACCGGCTATCGCGCAGCCGATAGAGCGCAATGCATACACAATCCCTTGCGCCGTACAGGGAACAAACACCGGATCGCCTAAGGCAAGGCTGCCCACATTGGCGGCAGTAAAGCCGTCAACATCCTTATACCGGTCGATAGTCTGCATGATACGTACAGCATCAAACGAAGGCGGCAGCGGCAGCTGCAGCAAAACCGCATCAACACAGTCATCGGTATTAAGCCGGCGGATAAGCGCTACAAGATCCGCCTCTGTTACGCATGAATCAAGGCAATAGCACTGATGCTGCATACCGGCTTTTTTCAACGCGGTTATTTTTGCATTAATATATACTTTTGATGCGGGACCATCCCCTACACAAATAATGGCAAGGCAAGGAGGCGAATAGCTGCGACAATGGACTGCTGTTTTTTGGGCGATGTCATCTACAAGAGCGTTTGCAAGCGCTCTGCCATCAATAATCTGCGCCATATCTGTATTCCCTATGCGCAGCCGCTGCAACCAGTACACACGGGGCCCGCGGTTCTGTGGCCAAACACGTGTTTCTCAAGCGCTAATGCAGTAGGCGTTTGCGCTAATCCACCTTGCGCTGTTTCTTTCAGGGCGGCAGGCATACCATCCCCTACTCTCTTGAGCGTATCGATTACTTCATCAGCTGGTATAGCACTCTGAATACCCGCCAGCGCTAACTCTGCAGCGGTAAACGCAAGGGACACACCGGAGGCATTCCGCTTAATGCACGGAATTTCTACCAGCCCTGCCACCGGATCGCACACAAGCCCCAAAACACATTTGAGCGTAATCGCAACGGCATGAGCAACCATCTGCGGGGTACCGCCGCACAATTCCACAATACAGGCAGCAGCCATCGCCGAAGCGGTACCGCACTCAGCTTGACAGCCGCCTGAGGCACCGGCAATAGACGCCCTCTGCGCCACCACCATGCCGATTGCACCGGCGGTAAACAGCGACAGCACCGCATCGTCTTTCGATACGTGACGCACTTTCAGTAAGGCGCCTAGTGCAGCAGGCAAAATACCACAAGACCCCGCGGTAGGGGCTGCCACGATCTTACCCATAGCAGCATTTATTTCCGAAACCGCAAGCGCCATCTGAATGGCATTTGCAATAAGATCTCCGCATAAGGTGTGCTGCGCATCTATCCGTTCCTTTAACCGGTAGGCATCCCCGCCTGTTAAGCCACTCGTTGACCGCACACCCGCTTTACTCCCATTTTCTATCGATTCCAGCATTGCATCGAGGTTCATTGCCATCTGGGCACGCAAGTGCTCAGCAGACTTTTCCAGCTGCTCAACATGATCGGCAAGCACAACCGCCGCAATGGTGGAGTGCCGGCTCTCGGCTTCCGCACACAATTCTTGGATAGAATGATAGCTTAACATAGTGATTCCTCAATACGGCTGAATAAAAATAACTCGCGTAACGTGCGCTATACGTTCGATAGCGCCTTTTAAGTCCTCTTGTAAGGATCTTCCGTCTACCTGCAGCGACATAATAGCCGTGCCTCCCTTTTTGTTGCGCGCCAAATCA
Organism: Treponema sp.; assembly: GCA_052169815.1. Lineage (GTDB taxonomy): Bacteria > Spirochaetota > Spirochaetia > Treponematales > Treponemataceae > Treponema. Next base: position 3,367 of record JBQNBR010000036.1, on the reverse strand, counting down.
AACGCATACACATTGAGCCTCTGCTGCGCCATCAGCGCGGTAACGGAAGCTATCATGCCCGGCATATCATCGTGCACTACCACAATAGTCGGCGATTGGCCGGTGATGTTTACCGCCATGCCGTCAATTTCGTTAATGACAATGGCGCCGCCGCCGATCGAAGCCCCCCGTACCCGCACTGTCTTACCTGCCGCATCAGTAAGGGTCAGGTCAGCAGTATTCGGATGAAAGCCAGTGCTGCTATCGGCGCATTCAAACACAATATCGATAGCACGTTCCCGTGCAAGCTCCAAGCTGGTACGGATACGCGCATCGTCAGGCTGCATTCCCATAATGCCGGCAGCAAGCGCCCGGTCAGTTCCGTGCCCTTTATACGTTTGAGCAAACGAGCCGTGCAGCACAATATGAGCGTTGACCGCCGGCGAACCGAGCAAAAGCCGTGCCATTAATCCGATCCGCACGGCGCCCGCAGTGTGAGAACTCGAAGGGCCTATCATAATAGGGCCGATTATGTCAAATACCGTCATCCTGCTCCTCAGGGCAACCACATCAGAATTTCTTAGCCATGCCCACAGCCTATTATTCTGCGACTTTTATTTACTTTCGATATGGTTGCCCTTCTTTTGAAAAACTGCGCAAAAGATGCTATCAGTATAGCAAAGATGATGTTATTGTGGAAGCGGAAGGGCAGCGGTGCTTGACTTGCTGCAAGACAGTTCCTCCATAGTAAAAATGGACGTGTTTATTTTTTTTTAAGCTGAACGGGACCCCAATGCTTCTTGCATCGGGGCTGTTGATTAACACTACGAATATCTTAAGTCCGTTCTATTTGCGTTTACACCTTAAATTTACCTACTTCTTCTGAGAGGTTTTCAATACTCTGTTTATTCTTTTGTGAAATTTCGCTCACTTCCAGCACGGCGTTGCTAATCTGAACGGCACCGGCGGCCATCTCATTCATACTTTCGGTGATAATGCGGGTAAGGGAGTCCAGTTTCTGCATCTCTTCGGCAACACTCTCTCCGCCTTTCAGCATTTCTTCAGAGCCAGCCTGCACTTCCGTGGTAACTGTGTTGATGTTCTTAATCGCAGTAAGCACTTCTTTGCTGCCATTCTCTTGTTCGCGCATCGCTTCGGTCAGTCGAGCACTCATTTCTTTTACCTGCTCGGCAAGACTGAATATCGCATTAAACTTTCCCTCCACCGTCTTGGACGAGGCGGAAAGGCTTTCAATTTCACCTGATAGGTTTTTAAGGGTTGCAGTGATGGTTTTGCCTTGCATCGAGGATTCCTCTGCAAGTTTACGGATTTCATCGGCAACAACAGCAAAGCCTTTACCCGCCTCTCCTGCATGAGCAGCTTCAATCGCCGCATTCATAGCTAGTAGGTTGGTTTGCGAAGCGATGTGCTGGATTACACTCGAGGCTTCCATCAAGGAGCCCGATTCTTCGGCTATCTTCTGTGTTACCGTATTGGAAGTTACGAGGGTAGCTTTGCCATCGCCGGTTGCGGTGGTAAGGCTTTTGATTACCGCATCAGTTTTATCGAGTGTCTGCCCGATTGAGGCGATATTGGCAACCATCTGTTCTACAGAGGAAGACGACTGTGCAACGCTCGCCACCTGAACGTCAATACTATTATTGAGTTGCTTAATCGTACGAACGATTTCCTCGATGGTTGCCGCCGTTTCGGTAACGCTAGCCGCTTGGGTCATGGCCTGATGCTTAACGCCATCAATGTTGGCACTGATTTGATGTACAGCACTTGCGGTTTCCGTCATGTTGGAGGCGAGTTCGTTGCCGATCTCTTCCATACTATTACTGTTCCTCCCAACTTGCTGAATGGAAGCTCCGATTTTAGTAATCGTTTCGTTAAAGTATTCGGACATATCAGTGATCTCGTCATTACCAGTAACCGGCAAACGGACGGTTAAGTCTCCCTCACCTTGTGCGATATTCTGTAGTGCGGAAACCACGGTCTGTATCGGCTTTACCACAGCGCGGGAAACTAAGTACACAATGACCAACGCAATCACGAAAATGACCGCGCCGATACCAATTAGTGAAATACGTAATGTGTTGACTGCTCCCATAAATTCATCTTTCGGGGCATTTATAACGACTGTCCATTCAGTAGTTTTCATGGCGTCATACGAAGCGATTTTTTGCTCACCTTTATATTCGTAATAACCGACAGAAGATGTATCACTTTCGATCGCCATCTTTTCAAAGAGTGCAAGAGAGTGTAACGCTGGATCCGATTGCGCATCCCGCCCCGCATTTTCCATGTTTTTAACGTTATCGATCATTTTTGATGCTATCGTTGTCCCCGTTTTTCCAAGAACATAGCAATAGCCGGTTTCCCCGACAACGAGGTCTTTAATTTGCTCGGAGACCCATTCTCCGCTAATGTCGGCACTCAGAACACCGATAACTTGATGATTGCCGTCGTAAATTGGAACAGCAATCATTTGTACCAGTAGTTTACTCGATCTTGAAACAAGCGGTTCGGAAATAAATGGTTTTCCATTACGTGCTGCCTGAAACCATTCACGGTCGTTTACATTGATAGTTGAACCAACAGCATAGCAGGTACCGTCAAGCTCGCTAAAATTCAATTCCATAATATTTGAATTAAATGCAGCCTCTTTTTGTAATCGTTTAGTCTTCTCTCTATTTGACGAGGCAGGATCAGTAAGAATAGGCATCCGAGCAATACCTTCCAAAAATTGGAAAAAGGCAGTAATACGCCCATCGATAATGTCTGCCACATCAGCCGCTTTATCGATAAGATGCGCTTCAATCTTTTCAGATACCGCCTTGCGAGCCGTTCTGACAGCAAGGAAGCCTTCAACAAACGACGCTATTGCAACCAATAGCCCAAAGATAAGGATAAGTTTGAAACGGAGAGAAAAACGTCTTTTCATTGCATAACCCCTAAAAAATAGATAATCGATAATTTGTAATGGCTCATAGTTTTAACATGAGCGTTAGTATCTGTGGATCGTAAAATAAAACCATGAAGGATGTAGAGGATAAGTAGTAATGAGACATCGACGCTGGCTGAGGCGTTATTGTAACTTTGCAATCTGTAACCTATTTGAAAGATATCAATGCGAAAAAAGACAGCACAAAGCGTAATAAGGATAAAAGGAACCAAGTATCTCTTTGCGAGTTCAGCAGCTCGTATGAATAGCGAAGTCCGGTTATTAAGGTTTAATTGGAGCGTATGCATTTGTTAATGGTGCCTGTATTAAATGAAATGAATATTTTTAAAAATAGACTTTCTGCTTGCTTTTTGAAAATAAGCGTAGTAGACGCTCGGAGTGTATAAAAAATTCCCACAAGCAAAAATAGGGGGGGGGGGG